>JAJAYT010000038.1 GCA_026786085.1 Microcoleus sp. CAN_BIN18
CCCCTAACCCCCCTTAAGAAGGGGGGGACAAGAGTGTCAAAGTCTCCCGTATTCAGGGGGGACAAGAGTGTCAAAGTCTCCCGTATTCAGGGGGGACAAGAGTGTCAAAGTCTCCCATCTTAAGACGGACAAGAGTCTTCTCAAAGTCCCCCTTCTTAAGGGGGATTTAGGGGGATCGAGACTCGGATACAAACGAGAGATACAAATATTTTAGACGATTGTTGACACCCATGAACGCTATTGTATCCCTACAATATGATACACAATCGAGCATTGCTTTAGGTATTATTCCTAATGCAAGAAGTGGCGGATATCGGTGAACACCATGATGATTCCAAGTTGGTTAGCCGCTTCGATCGAATCTTTATCGCGCATACTTCCTCCCGGTTGGACGATCGCAATTATCCCCGCCTCAGCAGCCGTTTTTACCGAATCGTCGAAGGGGAAGAAGCCATCGCTAGCCAAAATCGCTCCTTTACCCTTCTCTCCCGCTTGTTCCAATGCTAGTTTAACCGATCCCACGCGGTTCATTTGTCCCGCGCCAACACCGATTGTAGTGCGATCGCGCGTCACAACGATCGCATTAGACTTAACGTGTTTCGCGACTTTCCAAGCAAACAGCAATTCTGCCAACTCATCAGCAGTCGGCTGTTTGTCAGTAACTGCGCGCCATTTGCTAGTTTCTTCTACTGCATCGTCCGAGTCTTGTACCAGCAAACCACCTGCAATGATTTTAACAGTTTGCGCAGGGCCTTGAGTCAAATCTGGCAAAATTAATACTCTAACTTTCGCCTTTTTCTTGATAATTTCTTCCGCTTCCGGTTCGCACCCCGGCGCGACAATACATTCTAAAAATGTTTTAGTTAACATCGTTGCAGTAGCAGCATCAATCGGGCGATTGAGGGCGACAATGCCGCCGAAAGCTGAGACTGAATCGGTGTCAAAAGCTTTTTGATAGGCTTCGGAAATAGTTGTTCCCAAGGCTGTACCACAAGGATTTGTATGTTTCAGAATAGCGGCGGCGGGAGTCTCTGGAAATTCTACAATTAACCGTCTTGCTGCTTCTAAATCTACTAAATTATTGTAGCTCAATTCTTTGCCTTGCAGGATGGTGCTAGTCGTCCAGCCTGTCGGTGTAGTTCCGCTTTGATACCAGGTGGCGGCTTGATGGGGATTTTCGCCATAGCGGAGAGTTTGCAACTCTTTTCCTGATACGCTAAACTCCTGCGGTAGCTTCGATGCTGCGGCGGATTGGCTGCTGAGATAATTGGCGATCGCGCGATCGTAGTTTGCTGTATGTTCAAATGTTTCTAGCGCGCGCTCTTGCCGGAATTTTAAGGATGCTTCCCCGCCGTTTTGGCGAAGTTCTGCTAAATAAGTATTGTACTGGTCAGGATTGCACAAAACTGTCAAATGAGCGTGGTTTTTAGCTGAAGCTCTCAGCATCGCGGGCCCGCCGATATCGATCTGCTCAATTGCGTCTGCTAGAGTAACTCCCGGTTTGGCAATTGTCTGTTCAAATGGATACAAATTAACTACAACTAGATCGATCGCCCGAATTTGATTTTCGGCTAAATCTGTGATATCTTGCGGTACATCACGGCGCGCTAAAATACCTCCGTGGATGCGCGGATGAAGTGTTTTGACTCGCCCTCCCAAAATTTCGGGAGAACCAGTATATTCCGCAACTTTCGTGACGGGGATGCCTGCTTCTTTGAGGGCGCTTGCTGTCCCGCCGCTGCTAATTATGTCAAATTCAAATTCTTCTACTAGACTGCGCGCTAAGTCGATTAGCCCGGTTTTGTTGGATACGCTCAGAAGTGCTAGACGTGCCATTGGTTTGAAGTTGCGATCGCAAAAATAGACAGGTTACATTCTATATCAAATCTGGCAGCAGAGACATAATTTAATAATTGGCAAGTAAGTCATTGCGAAAAAACAATAGTATCTTGCAGGGGCGGGTTTAGCCAAGAATCACGGAGATACAAGCCAGTTTGTGAAGGCAAAACCCGCCCTCTCCTTTCCCTCAGCGTATTTTTGGGAAAATCATATAATAATTTATACTTAGCATTTGCTTCTAAATATTTATAACTTGCGCGTCTACTATCTGATCTTGTACGGTGCGAGGGGGGATTGAAGCTATCTCCACTCTTAATAGTTCGTCTCCCTACTACGTAAATGCCGATGTTGTTGAAATTACGTACTCAATTGTGAATAGATAATTAAATGGCGATCACTCTAGAATTTAAAGGATATTTTAGGATGAATTCTCAAAGTAATGTGTTAGCATCGGGTGTAAATTGTTCTATCCCTAAATTGGGCTGAACATTGGGCAATCGCAACACCTTAATCTAAAAAATAATTTGGTGGGTTTAAATATGTTTTTTCAACAACCAGATCCAGAAAATAAACTCAGTAATATTAGCAGGAACCCTCAAAAAACCGCTAATACTATGACCGATCAAACAAATTATCAAAATTTACCCGAGAATTACGCAGAAACCAACATTTCCGAAGCTTATATTGTTAATCTGTGCGAATTACAGCAGATGCACCTTGAAATGGAACAGTTAAAGCACGATTTGAAAGCCAGTGAATCTCGGTTCCGAAATACGATCGCCAAAAATGCCGACGGTATCGCAATCGTCAACAAACGAGGGCTTGTTTGTTTTGCCAACCCGTCAGCAGAAGCGCTGTTTAATTGCAAAGCACAGGAACTTTTAGGCCAAGCATTTTTTGGCAATTTGGTAGTAGAAGGTTCAGCTTGCGATATTGAGATGGACGCGGATATTATTCCCCAAGTTGGAGAAACAGAAGCAGCAGGAATGCGCGTCGTACAAACAGAAGTTGAAGCTATTCGCAAGCACAAAGCAAATGCTGTAGTAGAAATGCGGTTGGTGGAAACGGAATGGGAAGGAGAAATGGCTTATTTAGCGACGCTGCGGGATGTTACCGATCGCAAGCGCGCAGAAGAAATGCTTTGGTTGTACGATCGGGCTATGGCCGCTACCAGCACCGGAGTTACAATTTCTGACGCCACCAATCCAGAACATCCAATTATTTATTGCAATCCCGCATTTGAAAGCATGACAGGCTATCGGCGGGAAGAAAATATCGGAAAAAACTGCCGATTTTTGCAAGGAAGCGATACCGACTCCGAAGCACTAGAAATCATCCGCCAAGCATTGAAAACTGACAGCGAATGTCAAGTAATATTAAAGAATTACCGCAAAGACGGAACCGCTTTTTGGAATGCTTTGTCAATATCTCCCGTGCGCGATCGAACTGGGAAATTAACTCATTTCATCGGCGTACAGAGAGACATCACCGATCGCAAACAAGCCGAAGAAGCCTTGCAGAATTCCGAAGCACAAAGCAGAAAACAATCAGCTCAACTAGCAGCAGCACTTGACGAGCTAAAAACCACTCATTCCCAATTAGTTCAAAGCGAAAAAATGTCCAGTTTGGGCTTGCTAATTGCCGGAGTCGCTCACGAAATTAACAACCCAGTCAGCTTTATTCATGGCAATCTTGCGCACCTCAAAGGTTATGCTCAAGACTTGTTACACATCCTCGCACTGTACCAACAGCACTATCCCAATCCCGTCGCGGAGATTCAACAGGAAAGAGAAGATAATGAACTCGATTTTTTAGCGGAAGATTTACCCAAAATACTGTCTTCAATGAGCGTTGGTGTTGAGAGGATTTGCCAGATTGTCCAATCACTGCGGAACTTTTCGCGACATGACGATTCACAGATGAAGCCCATGAATCTCCACGAAGGTATTGACAGCACGCTATTAATTCTCAATCACCGTTTAAAAGGAAACGGAGAAATGCCACCAATTGAAATTATCAAACAATACGGAAATTTACCATCGGTTGAGTGTTTTGCAGGGCCGATAAATCAAGTTTTCATGAATATTCTCAGCAATGCGATCGATGCTTTAGACGATCCAAACAGTCAGCTAACTTTTGAAGAAATGTCAGAGAAACTTAGCCAGATTAAGATTTGCACAGAAGTTGTTGACAATTTTGTAGAAATCAAGATTTCCGACAATGGGCCGGGAATCACTGAGGAAGTCAAGCAGCGCATATTCGATACATTTTTTACTACCAAACCCGTTGGTAAAGGCACGGGAATGGGTTTATCTATTAGCTATCAAATTATTATAGAAAGACACAACGGCGAATTATATTGTACTTCGGAATTGGGCAAGGGCACAGAATTTACGATCAAAATTGCGATCGTACATTAGTGTAGTTACCTAAACTAAAAATTGTTTGTAGTCCGGACTTTAGTCCTTTAATTAGAACATGAGAGAGGACTGAAGTCCTCACTACAAACGGGAGCTTATTGTTTGTAGTGAGGACTTTAGTCCTTCTTCATGAAAATATAAGAAAGGACTGAAGTCATCACTACAAACTGGGGAATTAAAAAACCTCCGCACCCTCCAACTTCTTCATAGTTTCAACCTTAGCCCTCGCCGCTTCCCCGCAAGTCTTCGGCGTCGGAAACATCTTCCCAGGATTCGCCAAACCTTTCGGATTAAACACCTCCCGTACCCACTGCATCGTCTCCAAATCTACCTCCGAAAACATATCCGGCATAAAACACTTCTTATCAGCACCGATACCGTGTTCCCCCGAAAGACTACCGCCGACTTTCACACAAAGTCTCAAAATTTCCCCGCCCAATTCTTCCACCTTTTCCAGCGCACCTTTTACCGAGTTATCATACAAAATCAGTGGGTGCAAATTCCCATCTCCCGCGTGAAATACATTCGCAATCCGATAACCATATTTCTCACTCAAACCCTCAATTTCTTTCAAAACAAAAGCCATTTGAGTGCGCGGAATTACACCATCTTGCACGTAATAATCTGGGCTAAGATGACCCGCAGCAGCAAAAGCAGCTTTCCGACCTTTCCAAATTTTCATCCGCGTTTCCAAGTCGTGAGCAGTCGTGATATTACGCGCTCCATTCTGCTTGCAAATATCAGCGATTCGCTGCTTATTTGTCGCAACTTCCACTTCTAAACCGTCGATTTCTATGAGTAAAATTGCCGCTGCATCACGGGGATAGCAGCCAGTTGCTACCACATCTTCTACAGCATTGATGCTGATATTGTCCATGATTTCCATGCCACCGGGAATAATGCCAGCGCTGATAATATCGGAAACCGATTCGCCCGCTGCTTCAATGCTGGGAAAATCCGCCAACAGAACACAAATCGATTCCGGCGCTTTCAGAATTCGCAGAGTCACTTCTGTAGCGATTCCTAAAGTGCCTTCGGAACCGACAAATACACCAGTTAAATCGTAACCAGGCATTTCGGGAATTTCGCCGCCAACATCGACAATCGAACCGTCAGGAAGTACCAATTTTAATCCTAAAACATGATTGGTTGTTACTCCATATTTAAGGCAGTGAACGCCACCAGAATTTTCGGCAACGTTGCCACCAATCGAGCATATAATTTGACTGGAAGGGTCGGGTGCATAGTAAAAACCGGCGCCGCTAACTGCTTGCGTTACCCAGTTATTAATTACTCCAGGTTGCACAACTACTTGTTGATTTTCTAAGTCTACTTTCAGAATTTTTCGCATCAGGGCGGTGACAATCAGCACGCAGTTTTCGACTGGTAAAGCGCCGCCAGAAAGCCCGGTGCCCGCACCTCTAGCTACCCAGGGAATGGAATTACGATCGCAAATTTTGACCAAATGCGCCACTTCCTCCGTAGTTCGCGGTAATACCACCAAAGCCGGCCGCTGGCGGTAGCTGGCGAGTCCGTCGCACTCGTAGACAATCAATTCTTCGCGGCGCTTTACCACGCCGTTTTTGCCGACTACAGCCTCAAATTCTTTAATAACGGGTTTCCAGTTGCGTTCTGTTTCTAGGGCTATCATTAGTGATTTTAATTAGGGAACTCTCAATAATATTGTTACAAATTTTACTAAGTTTAGGCAACTTGATCTCCCTGGCGCCCCCCTTCAGAAGGCAACAACACCGGTCAAAGCCCCCCTTCTTACGGGGTATTTAGGGGGATCGAGACTAAGCTAAAAGCGATATTTATCAAGGGTTTAACGCAGTTATTGACACTTTCAAAAAGGCAGTGCCGTTTCCCTAACCACCGATCAAAACTCAAAACTCAAAACTTTTATTTTAAGGGTTACAATATTGGCACAGCCCGGGCTCAGCCGTTTCTCGACCGTCTGGAAATAGTTCTTCCTTAGTATAATCGCAGTTTTTGCATTGATAAATTTGCGATCGGACTAACTGAGTCGGAAAATAGCAAAGTCCGCAGGGCAACCCTATTTTCGTTTCGGCAACTTCAAATCCAGGCCAACCGCACTCGGGACAAAATTGGTGAAATTTTTTAACTAAATCCAGAGTTGCATTTTCGATATTTTTCATCCGAGTTGGATTGTACATCGCCCGCATATCTGTTTCGATGTGAACTTGACCAGTGGATGATTTGTTGATACCTGCGCTAACAGCATCAAACAACTGTTTTTCTGTCCCAATTCCCTTGACAATTTCGCCATTACCTGTGGCAACATCGCCCGCTATAACCACCAGTCCGTGATCGGGAAATCCAGCTTTTTTCGCAAACATTTCTGCTTCTTCTATACTGCAAACTAACTGGTGACTATAATTAGTTTCCACAGACAAAGATTCGCCAATTAGTTCTAGATTATTGGCTACATCTAATAACATTACAATTTCTCGATTAACTGGCAGATATGGCATTGCCGGATGAGGCCCGAAAGTACCTTCGCTGGCAAAAGCCAGAGTTTTGCCCGCAATTTTCAGAGCTTTTTCTGCTTTCTGGCGAGCCGCTTCTCTTTGAGTCCCTAACCGTTTAACTTCTCTGGTGAACGTGCCGAAACAGTCTGTGTCTAAATCCGCAGGTACTAGGATTTTCACGCCTAATTCCTGTTCCAAAATCGGAGCCATCACCCGTTCTTTTTGGTGCATAGTCGCCAGAATTGCCGTGCGATTTATTAATAATTGACCTGAATTCACAGAATCTGCAAAATTAAACATCGGTTAGTTTCCTCCAGTAGCTCCCCCAGCTTGACCCTTGAGTACAAAAATTACTCCCGTCATAATGAGTCCGACGCCTACCAACCGCA
Source organism: Microcoleus sp. CAN_BIN18 (assembly GCA_026786085.1). Classification (GTDB taxonomy): domain Bacteria; phylum Cyanobacteriota; class Cyanobacteriia; order Cyanobacteriales; family Microcoleaceae; genus Microcoleus. The sequence continues at coordinate 7,141 of JAJAYT010000038.1, forward strand.
ATGGTGGCAAAGGCTCGCCAAATACAATTTTGCCACCCAAAACAGTAAACAAATAACTAATTGACAGTAAGGGTGAGACTATGCTAATGTTGGCGCGAGACAAAACGACGATAAAGCCGATCGAAGAAACTGCATACAAACACAGACCTCCAACTATCAAAGGCTGAGTTGCCATTGCCATAACTTTTTCTACTAAATTAGCAGCCCCAATTGGCCCTAAGATTTTAGCTCCTGCTTTCAGACTGAATTGACCCACCACACTGCACAAAATAGCAGCGAGTAAAACTAGAAAAACGCTTCTACTCATAAATTGATTAACCTATATTACAATCACAAATTGCTGTCACCGAAAAGCAGAAAACCTTTAGTTAATTTTTGTTGAGTTTTCTTCACCACTAATATTTTAAGCAGACATACTGGAAGAGTAAATATTGTCGATCGCGATCGAGAGTGAAGCAAACATATGGCAGAACAGACAAACACCAGCGGCGAATACACTCTCGAACTCTCGATACTCATGCCCTGCCTCAACGAAGCAGAAACTTTAGAAATCTGCATCGAGAAAGCACAGAAGTCCCTGCGCGAACTTGATATTGCCGGCGAGGTCATCATAGCAGACAACGGCAGCACTGATGGTTCCCAAGATATCGCTACCAGATTGGGGGCCAGAGTCGTACCCGTAGAGGCCAAAGGCTACGGCAGCGCCTTGATGGGAGGCATCATTGCAGCGCGCGGAGTCTATATTATCATGGGCGACGCTGACGACAGCTACGACTTTTCCAACCTCAGCGCCTTTGTCGAAAAATTGCGGGGAGGCTGCGAATTAGTGATGGGAAACCGCTTTCAAGGCGGCATCAAACCGGGAGCAATGCCACCGCTGCACAAATATTTAGGAAATCCGGTGCTAACATGGGTTGGGCGATTATTTTTCTCAAGTCCCGCCGGCGACTTTCACTGCGGTTTGCGCGGTTTCAGGAGAGACTCAATTTTGAAACTAGACTTGCAAACAACCGGGATGGAATTTGCTAGCGAAATGGTCGTCAAAGCATCTCTGTACAAGTTAGGGATCACTGAAGTCCCAACCGTACTGTCTCCCGACGGGCGCAGCCGCCCGCCGCACCTGCGAACTTGGCGAGATGGCTGGCGACACCTCCGATTTTTGCTGCTTTACAGTCCCCGGTGGCTATTTCTGTATCCCGGTGCAGCCCTGATGCTTTTGGGTCTAATTGTTGGCATTTGGCTGTTGCCGGGTACTCAAAAAATTGGGAGTATCAGCTTTGACGTACACACGCTGCTGTATGCTGCGATCGCAATTATCGTCGGTTTTCAAGCAGTAACTTTCGCTTTCTTCACAAAAATTTTCGCCATCAGCGAGAAACTGCTGCCCGAAGACCCCAAACTCAACAAAATATTTCGCTATGTTACCTTAGAAACAGGATTGATTGTCGGAGTCACGCTGATATTAATCGGAATAGTTGGCTCATTCTTGTCATTGACTATCTGGAGCGATACAGCTTTCGGTTCTCTAGACCCTTCTAAAACTCTGCGTTTAGTTATTCCCTCCCTCACTTGCCTGACTGTGGGTTTGCAGATGGTTCTATCCAGCTTTTTTCTCAGCGTGCTGAGCTTGAAACGCAGGTAAAACAATTAAATCTAAAATATTGTCACAATCAATTTTCATAAAAGATGATTTAACTTGCCAAAATGCTGTATTAAATCGGTCGCGAACAATCGGGCTTCACCCATGTTGTCAGAGCACCCAAAACCTCAAATCCTATGACAGTAACTGAAAACAATTCCAGCGAGTACGTTGGCCCCAAGCTAGGAGGTTTAGCCACTAAACTATCTTGGTATGCCCGCCAAAAAATGTTTGATTTGCTCATAGCATTAGCCAATCCCAGCGCCCACACAACTGTGCTGGATGTAGGAGTCACTTCCGACCGCCGCGAAGATTGCAACTTCTTTGAAAAACTTTATCCACATCCTAACAAAATCACCGCAGTCGGCATGGAAGATGCTACCTTTTTAGAACAAGAATATCCCGGCTTAAAATATGTCCGTTCAGACGGGTTGACATTGCCATTTCCCGACAAAAGTTTTGATTTAGTCGTGAGTTTTGCCGTAATCGAACACGTCGGCAACCGCCAACAGCAAAAAGCTTTTATTCGAGAACTTTGTCGCGTCGGCAAAACTTGCTGCATCACAACTCCCAACCGCTGGTATCCCGTAGAATTCCACACTGCTGTGCCTTTAATTCACTGGCTTCCAGCCTCCTGGTTTCGAGCTATCCTGAGATTACTTGGCAAGCACTTTTTCGCCAAAGAGGAAAACCTCAACCTTTTATCCCAAAAAGAGGTACTAAAGATGCTACCAGCAGATACTGAAGTTTCTACCAGACATTTCCGGCTACTCGGTTTGATATCTAATCTGCTCTTTTATGTTAAAAATCCCATTTAATAAAATAAGACTCGGCAGTTACAACAACTACTGCACAGACTCTCATCCACCCAAGTAGACTAACAAAATAAAACTGATTTGTAGCAAGGACTTTAGTCCTTCAACAATCTGAGAACTAAAGGCCCCATTACAAACCTATAGATACGGCTTTAGTTCCCAAATCCAGTACAAAATTTTCTCCGTCTTCATAAAGCTTCTTTCTACTTTTTGCAAGTTGCTGCACATTATCCCGAAAATCGTGAGAAAGTTGTGCTTGCAGTCGAAACCAAGATGACAATCCAGGCCCTGAAGTATCTACATCTCCGGGATGATTGAGACTCCAAGACGAATAAGCTACATATCTAATAGATTTTGAAACTAAATAGTTTGCCAAAGCTTCAGGGCCTTTGAATGCAGGCATACCGGGCGGCAAACTCGCTCCCCCCGGCCAGTCAGCCACAAAAATTTGATTGCGTTTGAAGTCGAGGATAAACGGTGCATCTAATCTTGTTAAAACTATTTCTGCCTCTGGAATTGACTGTTGTAGTGCTACATACTGTGACTTTTGCTTAGCTGAAACTAACGATGGATTTGTCATGCCAAATTGAATATTTTTTACATAAGCTGAATAAGTATTCTTAGTGCTATCCCAATCGTAACTGATTGCGAGGCCGGCACAAAATACAGCGGCAATAAAAAAGTTAGCAACCCCGTTTTTATTCAAAGCTCCCGTATCAGTCATGGCGGTCATAATTAATATGATAATTGCCGGGAATAGGTGAGAAAATGAATAGCGAAAAGGGTCGGCATTTTCTGTCAATACGCCTACTGCAACTGTTGCCAATAGCGCTGCAATTGTCATAGATACAACTGCTTGGCGGTTCGAGAACGATCGCTCTTCGGGTAAATTGCCAAACTTCAGAGGTCGCACGCTCAAGCTCAAACAACCGAGCAATATTAGTATAAAAACGTAAATACCTCGGAAAGATGCGATCGCAGTTTTAGCAGTACCCAATAGTGTAGAACCTGATTTGAATGTAATGCCGTAAGCGGAAGCGTGATAACCTTTTCCCAAAATAGGATACAGTAAACTACCTGACGATTGATACAAAGAAATCATCCAAGGTAGGAGAAATATTCCTACAAATACTGTTGCTGTCACGAATTCTAATACAACTTTTAGTTTGGTATTTGAACTCATGAAATAGCAAATGTAGCTAACTGCAAACACAATGGCAGAGGCGGGAATTAAGGAAGATTTTAAAGTACAAAGTGCTGCGGAAATTAAAGCAATAATACAAGCATTGGAAATCCAAAATCTGCCTTCTATTTCTTTACTATCAAGCGTCCTGAACAAACTTACAAATAAAGCTACTGGCAGCATGACACTTGTAGTGTTAGCTTTAGGAGCGGCAATCAAAAGCAAGAATAAAATAGTGAATAGAATCCGTTTGGTTGAGGCTTTATTTTCCTGGAAAAATCCAATGATTAGTCCGACAGTAATTATCAGGGACAAACCGGGGTCGATTAGGTTTAAATTAGTGTCTGAAAGTACGCTTAAAATCAATGTATGGATAAATGACTGCCCTCCCAAAGATACTATTCTTCGTTCGCTAAAAGGCTCTAGCCCCATCGAACCGAGTTGCAGCATTTTGTGGGGAAATACTAAGTAAGCGTGATAATCATCGCTGGTATTAAACCCGTCAGCATAAACCATGTTCGCAAAGTTGACTCTGCCTGTATAAACCCATCCCGCGTATTGAATTAAAATCAGTAGACCGACTGTAGCAATGCCTGCTAAGATGATTTTATCTTTGCGAGTTTCTTGAAATACCTGTAAAAGATTGGTGACGATTGATTGTCTATGATTTACTAAATCTACTAGACAATAAATGAGTCCTAAACCTACAAAAATTAAAATTGTGGTTGGTGAGATAGTCCAAGTTGCGTTTAATACACCGCCAATGATCAGGCTAAAGGCTAGACCCCAAGCGGCTTTTTGTCCCCAGTCAATTAGCTGGTTGGGAAAAAGGATGTGGTTGAGGACTTTTCCCCAGCCTGTGAGGGATAGTAGCAGGCAAATACCCCACGAGAATGAGATTAGGTATGAAATCATTGTGGCAATGGTGTGATTTATTAAATAGTTAACTTTTTAGGTGATTAGTTGTCAAGTGTTTGGTTTTTTTGGTGAAGGCTTTGTCGTTATTGGCGATCGGACTTTGGTGAATTCCAGACTATCTGGTATAATTAAACAGGTATCTCCAATAATTTTCAATAGCTATGAACTATGAAAACTCAAGAAGTCCGTTAGAACCTCAAGTAATTCATAAATCGCTTATCTCCTGAAGGACTACTCGTTGCGGCTAATTTTTTAGCTTATTTAGCAGAACGTGAAAGCAATGAAGCTACGATGGAATTATTGAAAAATCCTGGTTTTCTTGAAGCTTTTAATAAAGCCCAAAAAGATGTAACAGTAGATAAGCTGACTTCTGTTGGGCAACTCAAACAAAAATACTGATGAAAATCTGAATTTTATTCAGTGGTTCTTAGCTTTGATGCTGAAAAGGGTTATGATACCGCTCTTTTGTTACTCTCCGAAAAATGGTGTCTCATATCAATTCCGGCTGCGCCGGAATGATCAGCGAGTCCAAATTTCGGATCATTATTCCGATGCAATCGGAAACGATATCAAACCCTGATTTTTTCGTTGGGTGTCGTTGGCTGTAATGACGGAAATTCGTCAGAATTTCGGAGATTGAGCTAGAAGTCAAGAAGATTTTCGCAGTGGACTTCAGCGCTCTACCTATATCCTGTTAACCTTCTCGATCGCCCAAACGACATTTTAGCCACATCTCATGAAAATTAAAAAAGGCGGCACCCAGATTTGAACTGGGGGTGGAGGTTTTGCAGACCTCTGCCTTACCACTTGGCTATGCCGCCGTTACGTCTGAAATTTGACTTTTTTTTATATTACACCAAATCTCGATTATTTCAACATATTTGTCATAACTTTTGTGAAGCGAAGCTATCTCGATCGTGAATCGCCCTTTGTTCGCATATCCCCAAAACCCCATCCCAGGCTACATTAGAAATAGCTCGATCGCCTCCGCTTCGCCCGCAACACCATCCATGACACCAGTTTCTCCCATACTTGTCGCCCAAATCACCGACACTCACTTGTTTGCAGAGTTCGATCGAACTTGGAAAGGCCTCTCAACCGCCCACACTCTCCAAAAGGTGATCGAACGCCTGCAAGAGATCCAGCCCCCGCCCGACTTACTGCTGCTGACAGGCGACTTGTCTCAAGACGAAACACCGGAATCCTACGAAATCCTCGCCTCCCTGATTTCCCCGCTAAATATCCCTGCTTACTGGATACCTGGAAATCACGACAACTTGTCGGTAATGCAGCAAATATTAGATCGGCCGCCTATTTCCCCAGAAAAATCGTGGAATCTAGGAAACTGGCAATTTCTCTTGCTTTCGAGTGTGGAAGCCGGATGCGACGGCGGGCGGCTTTCCCCAGAGAGTTTGGATTGGCTGGACTCTCAATTGCAACAAACGGGCGATCGACCTGTTATGATTGCTTTGCATCATCATCCATTGCCGATCGCAAGTAAAATCATGGATGGAATGATGCTGCACAATGCCGATGAATTCTTGGCAATTGTCGATCAACATCCTCAAATCAAAATCGTCCTCTGCGGCCACATTCACCAAGAATTCCACCAACAGCGGGGATCAGTTTCTTACTTGGGGACACCCAGTACCTGCATCCAACTGTTACCCAAAAGCCATCCAATTATCCTTGACGAGATCCCGGCGGGATTTCGATTGCTCGAATTGGCGATCGACGGTACTTGGAATACCAGAGTTGAGCGAGTTGTCGCAGCACTACCAGCCGATCCCCAATCTCCGTTCTGCCTGAAGTAATTTTTATCAAATTTACATTCTTTTGTCAATCCATCTGTTGATAGATTGTTTCTATCGACCCCATCTTTTATGATATTTGTTGACTATAGATTGCAGACATACGTAAACGAGCAAGCTACGAACATAAATGTCGATCGCAATTTTACCAAACAGGAGAAACTAAATTTATGTCTGAAGTCAATGGCGTCATGATGCAGTATTTCCACTGGTACAACCCAGACGACGGCAACCTGTGGAATCAGGTAGCAGAATCTGCAAAAGATTTAGCAAAAATTGGTGTAACATCCCTGTGGTTGCCGCCCGCCTATAAAGGAACCGCCGGCGGGATGGATGTAGGTTACGGTGTTTACGACATATTCGACTTAGGCGAGTTCGACCAAAAAGGATCGGTACGCACGAAATACGGCACAAAAGACGAATATTTGCGCGCGATCAAAGCTGCACAAGAAGCTGGAATTCGGATTTATGCCGATGTTGTCTTCAACCACAAATTAGGTGCCGATGCAGAAGAAGAAGTCGAAGCCACACCCTTCAATCCCGACAACCGCAATGATACCGTAGGCGAATATCAAAAAATTAAAGCTTGGACGCATTTTACTTTCCCAGGCCGCGGCAAAAAATATTCCAGCATGGAGTGGCATTGGTGGCATTTTGACGCCATTGATTACAACGTTTACAACACAGAAACCCATGCTGTTTACCTGCTAAAATGCAAAGAATTTGATCAAGGAGTAGACTTAGAAAAAGGTAATTATGACTACCTGATGGGTTGCGATTTAGATATGGACAACCCAGAAGTCACCGGGGAATTAAAATACTGGGGTGAGTGGTATGTCGATACAACAAACGTTGACGGCTTTCGCTTCGATGCCGTCAAACACGTAGCAGCAGAATTTTTCCAAGAATGGTTGGAACACGTTCGCAACTATGCCAAACGCGATCTATTTGCCGTTGGCGAATATTGGTCTTATGAAGTGGAAGCTTTGCATTACTTCATCGAAGCAACGGATGGTAAAGTGTCCTTATTTGACGCGCCCCTCCACTACAATTTCCACGCTGCTAGCAAGGCCGGCAATAGCTACGACTTGCGCACAATTTTTGATAACACCCTCGTCCAACAGCAACCAACCCTCGCCGTTACTTTGGTTGACAACCACGATTCGCAGCCGTTGCAATCCCTAGAATCAGTTGTCGAGGCCTGGTTTAAACCCTTAGCCTACGCTTTAATTTTGCTGCGCAGCGAAGGATATCCGTGCATTTTTTACCCGGATTATTACGGCGCTAACTATAAGGATACAGCAAATGATGGCAACGAATACGAGATTTGGTTAGACAAACATCAGTTTATTCTAGATAAATTCTTGTTCGCGCGCCAAACTTATTCCTACGGCAATCAGTACGACTACTTTGACCACGCCAACACCCTTGGCTGGACGCGACTCGGAGATGAAGAACATCCGGGCGGCATGGCTGTGGTACTCAGTAACGGAGGAGATGGCACTAAGTTTATGGAAGTCGGACATCCGAACCGAACTTATATTGACATCACTGAACATATCCAAGAACCAATCACAACTAATGACGATGGTTGGGCTGATTTTAGGTGCAACGCTGGTTCAGTTTCTGTCTGGGTTCCGCAGTCGTAAGGATGGCCTTAATCTTGACGGAATCCTCTGTCTGAAGTAGGGTGCGCACTACGCACCTTACCGCTATGATCAGCACATCAAACCACTTTTTAGTTTGCTATTTTTGATGACTAAAGCCTGTTCGTAGTGAGGACTGAAGTCGTCTCTCTATAGTTATATTTTTAGGCGATCGCGCAAAATATTATTTAATTAAAAATTTATGAAACTTGCAGAAAAAGTTGCCGTTATTACGGGCGGCGGGTCAGGAATTGGACGTGCAGCAGCAATCTTAATGGCCCAGGAAGGCGCAAAAGTGGCAATTATCGATCGCACTTTAGAAACAGCACAAGAAACTGTCCGCCAGTTAATCAATGAAGGAGGCAGCGGGCTGGCAATTGCCGCAGATGTGGCGGATTCTGAGCATATGCAACAGGCATTTGAAACAATTTTTGACGAATATCAAAGAATTGATATTGTGTTCGCTAATGCGGGGATTAACGGCATCTGGTCGCCCGTAGAAGAAATAGAACTCGATGAGTGGGATCGGACAATTAATACCAACCTCACAGGAACATTTTTGACTGTTAAGTATGCTGTGCCTCATCTGAAAAAACAAGGAGGTTCGATTGTGATTACATCATCAATTAATGGTACTAGAAGCTTCAAAAAAGTTGGCGCCACAGCTTACGCTTGCAGCAAAGCTGCCCAAGTAGCTTTAGCAAAAATGCTGGCGCTAGAACTTTCTTCCAGCCACATCAGAGTCAATGTGATCTGTCCGGGCGGGGTGCTGACTGCGATCGATCAAAGCACTATTAAGCGCCATCTCGATCGCATTCCAGTCGCGCCTGATTCCATTAAAGATATGATTCCTTTGACGGATAATACGGCCGGTTCTAGCGAAGAAGTCGCCCAATTAGTGTTATTTCTGGTATCAGATACCTCCAATTTTATCACGGGTACTGAAGTCTGGATTGATGGCGGCGGTTCTTTGATTTAAAATTTGATATAATCGGCAAAAATACTGTTCGATAAAAATGCTATATATAATCTAAAAAAAGGTTCGTAGTGAGGACTTTAGTC
>JAJAYT010000039.1 GCA_026786085.1 Microcoleus sp. CAN_BIN18
ATCCACCTAAAGGTGGGGGCTTAAATCCCCTGTGCTTTGGTCAGAATGCCACAGGCCCGAAAGCCGGCTGCGGAAAAGGAGATTTTGTGCTAGATGCGGGATAGTAATTATGAGGAAGAATTTGAAGGTTTGTATCTGTAGCCGATCGAGCTTTATCTAAAAAAGTATATCTTCAGATTGACACAATTTAGCCAAAATGTAAATAAAATTTGATGTGATATCAATTCTGGTTACACCTTAACAGTTGACAGTTGACAGTTGACTTCGGAGTGCGAAGTTTTTAGGCTGGGGATTTAAGCCCCAGCCTAAAAACAATCCACCTAAAGGTGGGGGCTTAAATCCCCTGTGATGCAGGTCAGGTGATGTTGACTGTTGACGGTTAACAGTTAACTCTAATTTACTATTCCGATGAAGAGAGGATTTGAGGTGACTCCCTAGTGGATGTACGGACGGCAGAGTTTTGATGAAAATGAAAATATACAAAATATTACACTCGCTGGTGTGGAAAAAAAACAGTAATAATGAATCAGGATGCGAGTAAATTAGCTGTCAGCCATCAGGGAAAAGTAGAAGCAATGGAAATAGAACAGTGGAGCAAGGATCGGGTCGATCCCCAGCAACCGGAGGTGCCCGATCGCCCAACCCAAATTTCTACGACAAAAGAACTAGATTTGTCGCTGCAAGAATGTTTGGATTTTAAAGGAGCGATCGACCGATCGACTCTGACGGTGAGGACAGACGCCCGAGGCATAATTAACTACGTCAGCGATCGAGCTTGCTCAATCTCTAACTATTCGCGCGCAGAACTGATCGGCAGCCACTTCGGCATCCTCCACTCGGAATATAAGTCTTCGGAATTAATCAAAAATCTACGGTTAACTGTTGCCAAAAGCGAAGTTTGGCAGGGAGAAATTAAGAATAAAGCCAAGAATGGCAGCGATTATTGGGTTTACTCCGCAGTGGTTCCGGTTTTGGACTGTAACGGAAAACCCTGTCAGTATTTGGCGATCGGATTCGACATCACAGATCGTAAAGCCGTTGAAGCATCCCAGACGGCAGCCAACCGGGCCAAAGACGAATTTCTGGCGATCGCGTCCCACGAACTCCGATCGCCCCTGAGCGCGATTTTGGGATGGGTGCAGCTAGCTCGATCGCGCAAGTTAGACGAAGCCACCACCAGCCGAGCTTTAGAAATCATCGAGCGCAATGCCAGATTACAAAACCAGCAAATAGACAATCTCCTCGATCTCTCGCAACTGCTGCGGGGTAAAGTGCATTTGAACGTCGGCCGGGTTCACCTCCAGTCTGTGATCGAATCGGCGATAGAAACCCTCCGCCCCGCCGCCGACGCCAAAAACATCCGCGTAGAAACACATTTCTACCCTGGCGTCAGCTACATTTTGGCAGATGCAGAACGCTTGCAGCAAATAGTCTGGAATCTCCTGGCTAACGCCATCAAATTCACCCCAGAATCGACATCAGGCTCAGTTGAAGTGCGGATCGAGCCTACCCCATCTGGGACTTTGATTCGGTTCAGCGACAGCGGTTGCGGGATCGAACCCAAATTTCTGCCCCACATTTTTGACTACTTCCGCCCCACAGATAGCTGGAATGCCAAGGAACAGCATCGGCTCGGGCTGGGGCTTTCGATTGTGCGGCAATTGGTGGAACTGCATGGGGGAACCGTTTGGGCTGCGAGTTCCGGGCTGGGACAAGGGACGACGTTTGGGGTGCTGCTACCGATCGGGAATCGCAAAAATGCCCCCGACGATCGCACTTCACAGATCGCCCATTTCCCCGAAAAGCACTTGCAATCAGCTTCCCAACCCCTAACCGGAAAGCAAGTTCTGGTGGTTGAAACCAGCGTCGAGATCCGGGAATTTCTGAAAACGGCGCTCGAAGCATTTGGAGCCCAGGTAACAGCCGTCGGTAACACCAGCGAAGCGATGGCCGAGTTACAACAGTCGCGGCCCGACGTGTTGGTGAGCGATTTGGCGATTCCCGAAGCCGACGGCTGCGATTTGATCCATCGTGTCAGAGCAATGGAAATATCCGAGCAGAGGGAACTGCTGCCGGCCCTGGCGCTGACGGGAGGCGTCGCCGAGGAGGATTCCGCCTCGGCTCGGTCGGCGGGGTTTCAGAGCCATTTGTCGAAGCCTGTGGAAGCGAATCAGTTGGTGAACGCGATCGCCCAATTGACTGGACTGACTGAACCCGACTCTGAAGATGTCGGGGCGATCGCACTCCCAGCCCCGCTCCCCGAACATCAGAGTTTTGACGACAAAAAAAACGGGGAACAATTAACAACAGACAGCCGAGAATTACCGCTATTACTGGTAGTAGAAGATAATAATTTTCTGCTGGCTTACCTCCAAGTTTTACTGACTCCATACTATCGAGTAGTCGTGGCGATGGACGGGGTTGAAGGTTTAGAAAAAGCCAAAATGTTCCAGCCAAATTTGATATTGAGCGACCAAATCATGCCCAGACAGAACGGGCTGGATTTGCTCAAGGAGATTCGGAACACGCCTGAGTTGAATTCGACTCCGGTGATATTTTTGACAGCGCGATCGGGCATGGAAGCTCGGATCGAAAGTTTGGATGCTGGTGCTGACGATTATATCTCCAAGCCCTTTGACGAGAGGGAACTGCTGGCGAGGGTAAGAAATTTGCTCAGAACCCACGCAGCAGAACAGCAGTTGACGGTGCTCAAC
>JAJAYT010000040.1 GCA_026786085.1 Microcoleus sp. CAN_BIN18
AAGTGCAAACGTATTATTTTTAATTAGCAAAAGTCTTATTTTTAAGTCGTAAAGTATGATTTTTAAGTCGTAAACTCTGATTCTGAAGTCGGAAAAGTCGGTTTCTGAAGTCGGAAAAGTCGTGTTCTGAAGTTTCTGGGCAATATCCCAAACAGGTTCTATCAGGTTGGTGGCTCCCGCAAGGGGCTGAAACAAGGTGAGGCTTTTGTTATGCCGTGGTGGGTTAGAGGACAGGGCAAAGGCATTTAAAAAGTATTGACAAAACAGTCAGTTTATGTATCTTGACAAATCCTCAGAGTCATGATTCTCAGTTTCAGGTATTTTGAAGACTCAATGCCGATGAGATGGTAAAGTTTCACGCTTAGCAGTGCTGGAGTGTTAACATCCAATTCCCGATGAAAGTTCAACCGAAACTCACTATTACCGATTATTTTACTGGCTTGGATGGTGCCGTCGGTCGATCGCACTTTCGCGTCAAAAGTTACTTGATATTATCACCATCGCCAGATATCCTGTCATTGGTGGAGTAGAGATTTGGGTGAGTCTTGAAACTTATGGTCAAACTAAATATCGATAGTATTATAAAAATATAACTCCCAAATTGCATTCCGTTTCATGATACATTCGCCAGATTTTTTGCTATATTTAACCCGAAAAAATCTAAAAAAAGTTCCGTAGGGAAAAGCCGTGCCAAAGCGGTTGGCAAACCACAAGGTGATATGATAGCGGCTCAAAGCGCCGGCAACGGCACCTAAACTAATTGCGATCGGATGGCGGAGATTGGGATCTTGCAGCATCAAAGGATTTTAGATTTTAGATTTTAGATTTTAGATTGAGCGGACTCATCTAAACTATTGTATGATTAAATTGGCGATCGCTCAGGCGGTTGCCAATTTAAAATTATAGAGAGTATCTATGCAAATTGTGCTGGCTGCCGTAAACGATGACTTGATTAGAGCCTGGGAAAGCACTTGCGGTAATATGCAAAATGTCAAGATACACCGCGGCTCAATCTTTGATGTGAAATGCGATGCGATTGTGAGTCCGACAAATAGTTTTGGCTTCATGGATGGTGGCTTAGATTTAGAGATTTCGGAATATTTTGGAGGTCATGTTCAAGAACGCTTGCAAAAATTAATTCAGACTCGTCATCACGGCGAACTCTTAGTAGGCATGGCAGAAGTTGTAGACACAGATCATGCCGAAATTCCCTATTTAATCGCTGCCCCAACAATGCGAGTTCCCACATTTTTAACAGAGACAGTGAATGTTTATCTAGCAACTCGCGCTATTTTAACTCTCGTAAAATTTGGCACGGTTCCAGACGGAACGCCAGTCAAACATATTATTGAAACGATCGCAATTCCCGGCATGGGTACGGGAATAGGCAAAGTGCCGCTGGATATCTGTGCCTTGCAGATGAAAGTTGCGATCGAAGATATCCTCTTATCTCAATACAAGTTTCCTGAATCTTGGCAGGAGGCTCAAAGATGTCACGATTTGTTATATTCGAGCGACGTTGGAGATTCGTAGTGGGAAAATTGAAATAATTAAATCTCAAATTTTGAGATTTTTGAGAAGCCAAGCTTGGTGTCGCGTGTTTTTAGGTGGAGCGACTTTTCATCAATTAAAGTTCGCTAAACCGTACCTGCAAGTTGGCGGTATCCGACACACGAACTCAACTTTGGTAGATAAAATGTAGTAGAATAGGACAAAGTTTTTAATGCCAGTCTTAAATGCCAGAATGAATTATGGCGCTACACATACAAAGTCCGCTCTAAACAAACTAAGAAAGGAGATAATTGATATGACAGATCCAAATGTGACTGAAATAACAATTGTAGAGGTAACTCCAGAAACGACGGCGATCGTCAAAAAGGAGATGCCCGATGCGACTGATGAGACGATCGCAGAAACTGCCGCCTTGTTTGAAGCAATCAAAAAACGCGCCACCGCCGAATTTCAAGCCGCCGGCGAACTCACCCGCGAAGCTTATTTGAAAGCTGTGGCGACAGCCAGTGACGCGATCGACGAAAATAAGTTGATCGCCAAAGACAGAATGACAGAAGCAGTCAGCCTGATCAAAAAAGAATCCGAGAAAAATTGGCTGGTACTTGATGCGATTAAAATGCGGGCGCAAGCGCAGGTACAAGATGCCGGCGAAGTCAGCCGCGAAGCTTATTTGAAAGCGGTGCGACAAGCGCGAGAAGCGGTGGAACAAAATAAATTGATCGAACGCGATCGCATCGAACAAGCTGTTGACGACATTCAGAAACAAACTGAAAAGAATTGGCACGTTGTGGTTGGGGAAATTGAGTCGATCGGCACTCGCTTGGCAGAAACTGCTAAGTCTGCGTGGAATGCGCTAACGGCATTTTTTGACAAGAAGCATTAAACTCACATCTTGCACAATTTTCGCTGAATATTACCGGAAATTAGGAGACGGCAGTGCCGTGTCCCTACAATGTTATTTTGGGGTAGGGACACGGCATTGCCGTGTCCGAATTTGCTCGGTCACTAAGCGCTATAATCAGAAAGCTTTATTTTTAGTCCATAACCCCGAACCATGAGAAGTTACTACTGCGGCGAACTGCGAAGCGAACACATCGGACAAACTGTCACCCTCTATGGATGGGTGGATCGCCGCCGCGATCATGGCGGGGTGATTTTTCTGGATTTGCGCGATCGATCGGGCTTAGTGCAAATTGTCAGCGATCCCCAACGCACGCCAGATTCCTATCACGGGGCTGAGGCTTTGCGCGGCGAATACGTGGTGAAAATTAC
>JAJAYT010000041.1 GCA_026786085.1 Microcoleus sp. CAN_BIN18
ACGCATCTAAATCTTATGTTAGCATAATCTGGTATATTGGAGAATAATTCTTGATTACCGACAAAACATTTAATCAGAGTTCGTTCTTATGAAACTCAAACCTAAAATTACCATTGCTGACCATTTTGCCGACTTAGAAGATCAAGCGAGTTGAGCGGACGAAACGTCATCAATTAATTGATATTGTCACCATCTCAATTTGTGCCGTGATTTGCGGTGCTGATACATGGGTGGATATCGAAAGTTACGGTCGCTCTAAATACGAATGGTTAAATAAATTTTTAGAATTACCGAATGGCATACCGACCCATGACACAATTGCGCGAGTATTTTCTCGCCTCAAGCCGGAGCAATTTCAGAAATGTTTTTTGAGTTGGATTCAATCTATTAGTTGCTTTAATCCAGGAGAGGTTATCGCAATTGATGGCAAAACTCTTCGCCATTCTTACGATCGGGGAGGAGACAAAAAAGCGATTCATATGGTAAGTGCTTGGGCGACCAGTCAAAGATTAGTTTTAGGACAAGTTAAAGTTGACAAAAAATCTAATGAAATCACAGCAATTCCGGCTTTACTCAAAGTATTAGAATTAAACGGAAGCATTGTCACCATTGATGCGATGGGCTGTCAGAGGTAAATTGTGAAGTCAATTGTCGAACAAGAAGGAGATTACGTAATCACCTTAAAAAAGAACCAACTATCCCTGTATGCCAGAGTAGAAGAGTTGTTTAAACAAGCAATTAGACAAGAATTTTCGGGATTTACACATACAGCTTATTCGACCCAAAAAGAGAACAATCACGGTCGCTCAGAAATCCGACATCACTTAATGTTAAGTGACATCCAAGAGCTGATTGACCCAGACAATAAATGGGAGAAACTTCACAGTATAGGTCTGATAGAATCCGTGCGAATAGTGAAGGGGAAAACAAAAGAATGAAACTCGCTATTACATTAGTAGCTTACCAAATAATGCTCAAAAGCTTGGTGAATCAGTCCGCAGTCACTGGGGAATTGAGAATTCTTTACATTGGGTATTAGATGTAGGTTTTCGTGAAGATGATTGTCGGATTAGAAAAGATAATACTCCGCAAAACTTTGCTATTCTTAGACACATTTCGCTCAATCTTTTGATTCAAGAAAAAATCTCAAAAACTGGAGCAAAAAATCAGCGACTTCGAGCCGGGTGGGATGATGAATATTTGACTAATATCCTCGCTGCTTCAGTTAACTAAATCCTCACAAATCACTCATTAATGACTATTCTACAACTTGTAAACAGTGGTTGTAAGCTTTTTATTGTCTAAAAATTGGCAGCAAGTAAAAATCACCATTAATCAGTTCCTCTTTTCTCTAAAAAGTCATGACAAAGTGTGTCTATAGCTTCTAATAATGGTGAATTTATCTTAAAATATACTCACCACTGGTGAACAGTGTTAAATAAGATGCGTTCCCCCTGGTGCTACGGATTACGTGACTAAGCCTCACAATATGAAGAGTAAGGAAGCGGCGCTAGCCCACATACGTGAGCAATTGATTCCGAAAATTAAGGCTTTTTGTAATGGTGGCTATCGCAAAAAATTCGGGGATATTAAAGCAGATGATCGTCAAAATATTCTTACCCTAAATCCGCCAATTCAATCGCATTATATCTCGTCTAATTCAGCGGTAAATATTAAGGCTAAAGTCGAAATTGTGGCGATTGGGGCTTCGACGGGAGGGCCAAATGCTTTGGAAGCTATTTTGCAGGATTTTCCGGCTAATTTCCCTGTACCAATCGTTATTGTGCAGCATATGCCGCCGGTTTTTACGAAGCGTTTAGTCGATCGACTCTCCTCTAAGTGCAAGATTAGAGTGGAGGAAGCTGTGACGGGAAGTATTGTCGAGCCTGGAGTTGCTTGGATAGCGCCCGGTGATTACCATCTGGTGCTGGAAAAACAGGGTTTTGGCGCGCGAATTCGCACGAATCAGGAGGCGCGAGAAAACTCTTGTCGCCCTGCGGTTGATGTGCTGTTTCGATCGACTGCTAAGATTTATGGTGCTGGGGTTTTGGCTGTGGTGCTGACGGGAATGGGACAAGACGGGCTGCACGGTTGTCAAAAGATCCGGGAGGCTGGGGGTAAGATTATTGTTCAAGATGAGCTCAGCAGCGTTGTCTGGGGGATGCCGGGAAGTGTCGCTAATTCTGGTTTTGCCGATCGAGTGGTATCCTTGCAAGATATGGCTGCCGAAATTATCGATCGAGTCAGTAGTCATTAGTTATGAGTTATGAGTTATTTGTTATTTGTTATTGTTCTACCAATAACTGATAACAAACAACCCGCAAAATGCGCGATGCCCAATGCCCGATGCCCGATGCCCAATTCCCCATTATCAATTCCCCATTATCAATGTCTAGACCAACATTATATATTGCCATCACAAATCATGGATTCGGTCACGCTGTCCGAGTTTCCTCCGTAGCTGCAAAAATTCAACAATTAAATCCAGATATTTTACTAATTATCACCACAACAGCACCTCGCTGGCTGCTAGAATGTTATATTACTGGCGACTTTATCCTCCGTCCCCGCGCTTTTGATGTGGGTGTCGTGCAAGCTGATAGTTTGCACATGGACAAAGAGGCGACGCTGGAAAAATTGCGGGAAATTCGGAAAAATAAAAATTCGATAATTGCGGGCGAAGTTAATTTTATCAAGCAAAATCGGGTGGGTTTGGTGTTGGCAGATATTCCTCCTTTGGCAACGCGAATAGCAGCATCCGCTGGGGTTCCTTGCTGGATGATGAGCAATTTTGGCTGGGATTTTATCTATCGAGATTGGGGCGGTGAATTTGTAGAAATGGCTGATTGGATTGGTGAATGCTTCGGAAAATGCGATTTGCTTTTTCGCCTGCCTTTGCACGAACCGATGCCAGCTTTCCCGAATATTCAAGATGTCGGTTTGACTGGCGGTAATCCTCGCTACAGTAACGATGAAATTCGGGAAGTATTCGGAATTAAATCACCGCTGGAAAAAACTGTCTTGCTGACTTTTGGCGGCTTGGGTTTAGAAGCAATTCCTTATCAAAATTTACAGCAATTTAGCGATTGGCAATTTATTACTTTTGATGGGGGAGCTCCCGATTTGCCGAATTTGATTAGAGTCAAACATCAGCAGTTTGCACAATCTTTCCCAATTTTACCGCGTCCGGTTGATATGATGCCTGTCTGCGGGCGCTTGGTTTCTAAACCGGGATATAGCACTTTTTCGGAAGCTTTGCGCTTGGAAATACCTGTTATTTCTATCATGAGAGAAGGTTTTGCGGAATCTGCGGTTTTGCTAGAATGGCTGGAAAATTATGCGCAACATCAAATTGTGACGGCGGCGGAGTTTTTTGAGGGGGATTGGGGGTTTTTGCGACAACCGCTACATCCGCCGCGTTTGTCGGATAAGTTGGACAAAAATGGTACGGAGGCGATCGCCCAAGCTGTTGTAGACTATTTTAAAGAGGGCGATTAGGATGACGGTGATTCAAGAGTTTTGCAAACAGTCTGATTGAATGTTTAAAATATTAGATGTTTGTAGTGAGGTCTTCAGTCCTCAAAAAAGAGAGGACTGAAGTCCTCACTACGAACCTTATAATGGTTATTTTACCGGATATGATATGCTTCATCATCAGCAAATACTCAAGATTCAAACTACAGGAAAGTCTCTGTGCAAAATCACTCCTAAGATAGAAGATGTGGTGGCGAATTCAGGCATCAAAACCGGGCTTTGTAATTTATTTCTGCGTCATACTTCTGCTAGTTTGCTGATTCAAGAAAATGCTGACCCGGATGTACTTAAGGATTTGGCTAACTTTTTGGCTAAACTGGTACCGGAGGGCGCGAGTTACATTCACGATGCAGAAGGCCCAGATGATATGCCGGCGCACATTCGCACTGCGCTGACTCATACTTCCGAACAAATCCCGATCGCCCGCGGTAGATTGTTGTTAGGAACTTGGCAGGGAATTTACCTGTGGGAACACCGTCAGCGGGGCAACATTCGCGAATTAGTTGTTCATGTCAGCGGCGTTGGATCGGAATTTGTACCTCGCTGATTTTAGTTGCTTCCGCTGTCATCGGGGAATTGTAAAAAAAGCGGCGCGGCGACCCGACTATTTTGTATTCGGGATGTTCTTGAAGCCAATCTTTGAGTTTCTGGAGGTTATTTTCGTAACTTTCCCAAGTGTAGGCACCACCCACGCCGATGCTGACAACCGTCATCGGCGAAGTATCCGTGACTTCCACAGAAGAGTTAACGCTGCTAGGGGCGATATTTGGTGCGGGGTAGAGGAACGAAACTTCTGCGACAGGAACCGCATCGATTTGCCCGGAAGTTGCCGTGTAGCGTGCTTCTACTGGCGTTGTCATCGCAATTTGGTTGTTGCTGATGTGTTGAAATAAGGGATTGAAAGCGATTCCTGTCGCTTGTCGCAAATCGCCCGCGTGGGTGTAGGTGACAGCGCGATACTGAGGATATTGCTTAACTTCTATTGCCCCAATCTGTGCGGGCTCAGGGAATCCACTGGGTAATGTCATTTGATATTTGAGATTTGAGATTTTACAATAAATAATGAGGAAAGACTGACTCCGCAAGGGTTTGGAACTTGCCGACAGTTGCATTGTTTTTGGCAACTGTTATAAATAGGTTTAGATTGTTGGTAGACGATCGATCGATCGGCACAATCAGTTTAGCAGTTATTCAGGGAACTGTTAACTGTCGATCGCCTAAAATTAGTTAGAGATTTATTAATTAACCTCGTAATAATACGGACGACACTGAGTAAGCAGAGAAACATTGATCTAGTTGTCCTTGAAATATTAGTTTTTTTCAGGGGCGTCTGCTATTTTTGTCAAAAAATATGCGGCTGTTGAGTCGATCGAGCTGTGCATTTTTAGTGATGATCGCGCTGATCGGGTGCAACTACAGGGTCAATTATATCGCTTGCAGGGAATGACATATGAAAAAGATTCTAGTGATTGAGGACGATCAAGTAATTCGGGAGAATATTCTCAAACTCCTCAAAGCTGAAGGTTTTGACGTGACGGGTGCATCCAATGGATCTCAAGGTTTATCTGCCGCAGTGTCAAGTCTTCCTGACGTGATTCTTTGCGACGTGATGATGCCGGAACTTGACGGGTATGGGGTGCTGGTGGCCTTGCGATCACATCCTCTTACTGCTACAGTACCTTTTGTTTTTCTGACCGGTAAAGCCGAGCGCTCTGAAGTGCGGCAAGGTATGGAATTGGGAGCAGATGATTACCTAACTAAACCTTTTAGTAAAGCTGAACTTGTGGGCGCGATATCGAGCCGCCTGAAAAAACAAGCAGCTTTTGTCCAACAGCAGCATAATTTGCGATCGAGCAGTGAATTAGTCCAAGATGCCGCCGACAAACTAGAGCAAATAAAAACAAGTTTGTGCGGCGCATTGGAACGAGAAGAATTCCAAGTTTACTATCAGCCACAGGTCAATGTCCAGAGCGGTAAAATTATGAGCGCAGAAGCTTTAGTGCGCTGGCTGCATCCAGAAAAAGGGCTGATCTCGCCCGCAGAATTCATTCCCGATGCCGAAGAAACTGGCTTCATTGTACAGTTAGGCGAGTGGGTTTTGCGGACAGCTTGTAAGCAAATGCAAGTTTGGCAAAATGCTGGTTTTTCTCTACAGCAGGTGGCGGTGAATTTGTCGCCGCGCCAATTTCACCAACCGGATCTCAGCAGCAGAGTTGCCCAAATTTTAGCAGAGATTGGTTTGGCACCGAGCAGTTTGGAATTAGAGCTGACGGAAAGTTTGATGGTGGAGGATGCCAAAAGCGCGATCGCGACTTTGCAACAATTGAAAGATTTGGGAGTTTCTATATCTATTGACGATTTCGGCACTGGCTATTCTTCTTTAAGCTATCTGGCGCAATACCCCTTTGATGTTTTAAAGATCGATCGCTGTTTTATCAGCAACATCACCGATGGTTGCACAAATGCCGCGATTGTCAAAGCAATTATTGAAATGGCGCACAGTCTCTGTCTGGAAGTAATTGCCGAAGGAGTTGAGACGGAAGCAGAAAGAGATTTTCTCTGGCGCTACGAGTGCGATGCTATGCAAGGATATTTGTTCAGTCCTCCTGTGCCGGCAGCGGATTTTGAACAGTTGCTAGTGGAAGGGAAATAGAATATTTGTACAGTCAATCTTTGTCCGACAATCAAGTGCGATCGGGGTGGAATATGGTTTTAGACTCCAGCAGTAAAGTTGACTCACTAAAATCAAGCAATAAAAAATAAGGATGTTTACATAGCTGTTCAATTAACTATAATAATAGTGGTTTTAGCTATTATAGCAATCGCCACAGCGGTGAGGACATAAATAACCTCATGAATAGAGCCTCCTAACCCATAGCCTAAACGGTTTGATTTCCTGATTCTGCAACTGTCAACTGTCCACTGTCAACTGTCCACTGCTATATATCCCAATACAGTTCACTTAACAATTTTTATTCCCCGGATATCCCCCTCGCATCCCCCAAAAGCAAGGGGGACTTTAAGAGCTTTCTTGTCCCCCCCTTGGTTCGGGGTGTGCCAGGGATATCTGTCTTAAGTGAACCGTATTGGGACTGCCCCTACAACGGATTAATAATTTGTAACTAATGCTTCGAGTTGGGTGATGGTGGGTAATTCTAAGTCTTTGAACAAGACTGTACTGAGATAGCGTTCGCCAAAAGAAGGCTGCACAAAAACTATCAATTTCCCAGCATTTTCGGGACGCTTGCCAACTTGAATTGCACCGAATAATGCTGCACCGGCAGAAAATCCTGACAACAATCCTTCTTCTCTGGCTAGGCGGCGGCTGTAGGCGATCGCATCTTCATCACTAACTGCAATCACCTCATCAATCAACTCAACTCGCAGCACTTCCGGGATGAATCCCGCACCGATTCCTTGGATTTTGTGAGCACCCGATCGCCCTCCAGAAAGCACGGGGCTGCCGGCTGGTTCCACCGCAACAGCCCTAAAACTCGGTTTCCGCTGTTTAATTGCCTCAGCAACGCCCGTAATTGTGCCACCGGTGCCAACTCCAGCCACTAAAAAATCTACTTTACCGTCAGTATCGGCCCAAATTTCCTCGGCTGTGGTTTCCCGGTGAATTCTGGGATTAGCGGGGTTCTGAAACTGTTGCAGCATGAAAGCATCGGGGGTTTCTTCGACAATTTCCTCCGCACGGGCGATCGCGCTTAACATCCCTTCATGTCCCGGTGTCAATTCCAACTGAGCACCGTAAGCCTTCAACATCGATCGGCGCTCCAAGCTCATGGTATCCGGCATAGCTAAAATTAAACTGTAACCCTTAGCGGCCGCAATCATAGCCAAAGCAATTCCAGTATTTCCCGAAGTCGGTTCAACTAAAATAGTTTTCCCCGGTTGAATTAACCCCGCATCTTCTGCCGCCTGAATCATGCTCGCCGCAATCCGATCTTTCACCGAAGCCGCCGGATTCATCCCTTCCAATTTCGCTACAATTGTCGCAACCACGCCCTCAGCTTGAGGAATTTTATTGAGCTGAACTAAAGGAGTCCTGCCAATTATTTGCGTAACATCTTTAGCAATTTTCATGGTTTAATTTATCTTCAATTAAATGCTGATTTAAATTGAATAAGCAGGGAAAGTCATCGCGTGTTTGGGCTTGACGTAAACCTCCTGCTCTCGCTTTAGCTGTAGATTGTCAAAACGATCGCGACTGACGTAAGCCGTCACCGTCTGACCCGATTCTAACAATAACTCGGTTTGAATCTCCCGCCCTAAATGAATGATACGACTGACTTTTGCCAAGGCAAAACCAGACTCCGGCTTAGTTTTAATTTCCACGTCGTGGGGGCGCAAAAACACTAATTCAGAATGAGCCGCTCCATTATTGTGAGCAGTTGTACCGTTGTGGGCGAACAAACCCGCAGCATTTGGCAGCACATTCACCGGCCCAATAAAACTCATCACAAAAGCTGATGCCGGTTTGTCGTAAATTTCCGCAGGAGTGCCAACTTGTTCGACTCTACCTTTGTTCATCACTACAATTTCATCGGCTACTTCCATAGCTTCTTCTTGATCGTGAGTCACAAAAACTGTGGTGATATTAACTTCTTTGTGAAGGTTGTGCAGCCACGATCGCAATTCTTTGCGAACTTTAGCATCTAACGCTCCAAAAGGTTCATCTAGCAGCAGCACTTTCGGTTGCACTGCCAGAGCTCTTGCCAAAGCCACCCGCTGCCGCTGGCCACCGGAAAGTTGCGAAGGGTATCTTTCGCCCAAACCTTTCAACTGCACTAAATCCAAAAGTTCATCAACCCGCCTGGTAATAGAGTCTTTAGGAGCTTTGCGAATTTCCATCGCAAAAGCAATATTTTTCCGAATAGTCATGTGTTTGAACAAAGCGTAGTGCTGAAACACAAAACCGATATGCCTTTCCTGCACCGACTGCTGGGTAGCATCCTCGCCGATCAGGTAAATGTGACCGGTATCCGGCGGTTCGAGTCCCGCAATCATCCTCAGCAAAGTCGATTTCCCGGAACCGGAAGGCCCCAACAGCGCGACTAGAGAGCCTCTTTTAATTTCCAAACTCACGTTGTCAATGGCGTGAAATGAGCCAAAGTGTTTCGATACGTTCTGAACTGTAATGCTCATGATTTTGTGTGCCTATTTTAGGAGTTGAGGATGTTAACTCCGTATATCTTACTGATTTACAGTAGTATAGCCTTAAAATAATATTTTGCAACGCCTGTAACTTTTTGTATCGTATTTCGAGAGCGGCACGATGGGGACTGCGCTGGAAAGTTGATGCTGATGGCAGGAAGTGTTGACCCGCGAGCGTTTCCAGATGTGGGAGTATCGGTAATATCTGAGATATTGCACCATTCTCAATAAGTTTTTGAAGAGCGGGCGGGACACCCCACAAGAAATTTAATGTTTTGTGGAACAGGCAAGATGCCTGTTATTCAGAATTGTGCAAGATGTGAGCAAGATCAGACTCGGCGTTTGAAACCAGACTTATACAAACTTTTGTCCGAGTAAGCGAAAGTTGGTTTTTGAGCTAGATTATGTGTAGCCGGGGCGATATAGAAGATTTCAGGTACGAATTGCTGAATCTGAAGTGCGATCGCCCGTAATTGAGATGATAATAGTTATTTCAGAAGCCTACAGGCCTCAGCTTTGACAAACTACCACAATAGTAAATTCTAACGAGAACACCACTATGGGAAAACCAACAGGCTTTATCGAATTCCTTCGCGAATTGCCCTCCGAGCTCTCACCAGTCGATCGAGTCCACAACTGGGACGAATTTCATCTGCCGATGGACGAGGACAAACTCCGCAGCCAAGGCGCGCGCTGCATGGACTGCGGCATCCCATTTTGCCACACCGGAAACATGATTAGCGGCATGGCGAGCGGCTGCCCGATTAACAACCTCATCCCCGAATGGAACGACCTAGTATATCGCGGACTGTGGAAAGAAGCCCTAGACAGACTCCACAAAACCAACAACTTCCCGGAATTCACCGGCAGAGTCTGTCCCGCCCCCTGCGAAGGCGCTTGCGTACTCGGCATCAACAACCCGCCAGTCACGATTAAAAACATCGAAGCCTCGATTATCGACAAAGGCTGGGATGAAGGCTGGATTACCGCCGAACCCCCCGCCAAACGCACCGGTAAAAAAATCGCCGTCATCGGTTCCGGGCCCGCCGGTTTGTCCGCCGCCGCGCAACTGAACAAAGCCGGTCATTGGGTAACTGTATACGAAAGAGCCGATCGACCGGGAGGCCTGTTAATGTA
>JAJAYT010000042.1 GCA_026786085.1 Microcoleus sp. CAN_BIN18
CCCCGGCGCTGCCGATGTGAGTCCGCTTTTAATGGTAGAAAGGTCGGCACTAGCCAGACTGGGGGCTGTGCCGATCGTCGTGTTCACACTGGAATTAGGATTTGTACCGTCGTTGTTGCCCGGGGTTGGGTCAGGAGTAGCTGAGGTACTTCTGGCGGTATTACTGACAGCACTGATGCTAGCTGGAGCGATAAAGCCGATCGTCCGAGTCACTGTACTGCGATTGGCGATCGCCACAGGCGCGAAGGTGATAATTCCTGTAGTTGGGTTGTAGATGCCTCCGTCAGATGCTGTGACTCCGGTTAATCCCGGAACGATGCTGTCAGTGATCGTGACGTTGGTGGCAGCAGTCGGGCCGTTGTTGACTGTGGCAATTGTATAGCTGACTATGGCACCGGCAGTCGTAGCGGTGGGGCCAGTCTTGGTGGTAGCGATATCAGCATTGAGGAGTGAGTTAATCGTCGTACTCACACTGGAATTAGGGTTTGTACCGTCGTTGTTGCCTGGGGTCGGATCGGGAGTTGCTGAGCTGCTTCTGGCCGTGTTGCTGACGGTAGTGAGGGTGGCTGGGGCGATAAAGCCGATCGTCCGAGTCACTGTACCGCCATTGGCGATCGCCACAGGCGCGAAGGTGACAATCCCTGTGGTTGGGTTATAAATGCCCCCGTCAGATGCCGTGACTCCGGTTAACCCTGGAATGATGCTGTCAGTAATCGTGACGTTGCTGGCTGAACTAGGCCCGTTGTTGACTGTGGCAATTGCATAGCTGACTGCGACACCGGCATTGGTAGCGGTGGGCCCAGTTTTGCTGGTAACAACGTCCGCAAGAGTGCCGATCGTCGTGTTGACACGGGCATTCGGATTTGTACCGTTGTTGTTGCCTGGGGTCGGGTCGGGAGTGGCTGAGCTGCTTCTGGCGGTGTTGCTGACGGCATCGATGCTGGCTGGGGCGATAAACCCGATCGTCCGAGTCACTGTAGTCGCACTGGCGATCGCCACAGGGGCAAAGGTGACAATCCCTGTGGTTGGGTTGTAGGTACCTCCGTCGGATGCCGTGACTCCGATTAACCCTGGAATGATGCTGTCAGTAATGGTGACGTTGCTGGCAGGACTAGGCCCATTGTTGACTGTCGTAATTGCATAGCTGACTGTGACACCGGCATTGGTAGCGGTGGGCCCAGTTTTGCTGGTAACAACGTCAGCGCTGGGATTGAGTGTAGTGGTAACAGACGAATTGGTAGGAGTGCCGTCTTTGTTAGTTGGTGAGCCGTTGTTGTTAGTGACGATCGGGTCGGAAGTCTCTGAGCTACTCCTAGCCGTGTTGCTGATGGCGCTAAGGGTGACTGGCGGAACGAAGCTGACTGTACGGGTCGTAGTAGCTGCATTTGCTAGTGTCGCCAGTGCTGGGAAGGTGACAATCCCTGTCGTTGGGTTGTAAATGCCCCCCTCGGATGCCGTGACTCCGATTAAACCGGGAATAATACTGTCAGTGATGGTGACGTTGATGGCTGGATCTGGCCCGTTGTTGGTTGTTACCAGGTTGTAGGTGACGGTTGACCCAACTGTACTGACGATCGGCCCACTTTTGCTAGTAACCAAGTCGGCGACGCGATCGGTAACAGTAGTCAGAACTTGACTTGCGGGCGTTGAACCGTCGTTGTTGGAGAGATCCGGGTCGAAAGTTGCAGAACTGCTGGAGGCAACGTTGGTTAATGTCCCGCCAGCCACTAAATTAGGCGGCAGAGCAACTGTTATCGAATAGGTGATGCTTTGACCAACGTTAAGAACCGGAATTGTCGGCCAGGTGACATTCCGCGTTGCGTTTAAGTAAGTGCCACCGTTCGAGGCTATGACAGTAGGAAGTGTTGGTATGGGCGGAATTAATTCTTGTGGTATTTGGTCTAGAACCACGACTTGTTGAGCGGGCGCAGTTCCCCTGTTGGTAGTCGTGATGGTGTAGGTAATGCTACCCCCAGGCTTGACGGATTGCGGCCCACTTTTGATCGTCACAACGTCGGCGAAGATAGTGGGAGGATTGACAGTTTCCACAACCACGTTTTGCAGTTCATGAAAGTTGTTGGCGCTTCCTGTCGAACTGCCAAAACCAAATTTGAAAGTAGGCGGTACTGGCGCCCCGTTGGTGGTTGCCAAGTTGGCAATGTCGATCAGAGTAGTTTCGTAGCTGCCGTTAAAATCCGTATCAAAGGCAACGGTGAGGCGATTGGGATTAGTCCGATCGTTAGATGGATTCAGTGTAACTTGAACGGATCTTTTCGATGCCGCGCGATTGGTCGTGAACGTGTTACTATAGTTATAAGGCGGTGTGGTGAAATTAATACTGGTAGGAATGTTGTCCACGCCGAAGGGAGCAAAGGCTTGAGTTAAAAACGAGTAATTATCGCCTTCCCTACCTCTAACTGTTACTGAATCCGGTCTCACCAAACGCGGAGTTGAGGAGCCGGGAATCGGGTCTGGATTGGGGCCCGATCGCCCTTCTGTCGGTGCTGAAAAATTGCCAAACTCGTCAAGTCCAATCCCTAAATAACCCCCCTCAATACCGGGTGTGGCCACGGTTCCATCTAGTCGTTGAGCATAGCCCAGAGAACCGCCATAACCCCCTGGCCTTTCTGGCGATGCAGTACCGTCAATGAAGAAGAAACCAATGCCGTCCCCTGGCTGGTTCCCTGTAGACTCACCCACGGGTTCATTAATGATCAGATTGGCACCGTAGGAATAGATATCAAACCTGACAACTAAACCGTCGGTTGAAGGAATGGGGTTGTTGTAGAGGACGAAAGCCTCCCGCCTGTTTGCTGATGCTGGAGTTAATTGCAAAGCGCCATCGCCGGGAGTGCGCCCGCCCAATGCCGGAAGTACACCTGAGACTGTTCCTCCAGTGATGCCTGGTATAGATTGCGAGCTAGCTGGAATGCCACTAAGCGGATCGTACAGCACCCCGTTGGTGCCTCGGTAAATCCAAGGCCCCTTGACTGTCGCGTTCTTGAAAGTTTCATTAACTAATGTGCCGAGGACGTAACTGTATGCCTCCCGCACTTCTGGTTCGATCGCGATGCTGGCTGTTATTTCCCCGATCGCAAATCCTAATTCCCAATCACCACCAAGTGCCGCACTCCCCGTCAAGTTGTCAGAAGCTGCAATATCTGCACCGGTGATTTCGTTCAGCCGTCGCACGAAAGCGGAGCCGCTTTCCCCCGCTGCAACGCTGCACCCACATAACAAGATATCTCCTCTCTCGCTGAGGGATTTTCCCCACTGCTGCAACAGATGGCTGTAGGTTTCTAAATTGTCGCTGCATAGTTCGATCGACCCCAGTTGCACCGCCGCTTCTCGGCCGTGAGAAACTATTTGAAGGCTTTCTAAATCGCTGCAATTAGCCAGAATTCTCGTAATTTGCTCGACTCCATCCCCTGTCGAGTCTAGTACAAATACCTTTGTACCGACCGTTGCTCCCCTTGCCAAGCTGTCGCTATTCTCTACTCTGGCATCGATGAACAGTACATTTTTTACAGTCTGCACGTCCACCGATCGCAAGGCGAGCAAAAACTCTATGTCCGACTGCCCAATTTCCAAGCCACCACCGGGTTTTGGGGACATAAAACACTCCTCTGCTTTTACTGTTTTTATTTCTTTTTGCTCAGAATAAGTTGCTGTAGTTCGGGAGTTATTGTTAGTAATGGTTGCAGTGGCATCACCTGCTTTTTGGGTTATGAAAGTTGGTTGGTTACAGATGGTTTGCATAGAATTACCTGACGTATTGTATATAACGCACCCACTTCAAGATGATTATTATCATTTCTTGAAAAGGTTGAATTGCAGAGTGAGAGGCTATGATACTTGAATCATACAAAATAGCAAAAAGCTGATTTTATTCAGCAAAAAGCTGTGCTATCTTGCTATTTGATAGCATTGGAAACATCACCTGCATGACCGCTGATGTTGGGAAGTTTAAATCCTAATAATCTATCTATCGAGTGATATTTTGTCTTCGGCTTTCTGTTAAGCGTAGATATCTTACATCCCGCAGTAGACAATAACAGGAGTTCTCAAAAATTTACTTTCTGGAGGTTTTTTGTAGATTGTCTAATGCACTTTATTTGCAGATAAACTTCACGTGTTATGGACACATAAACCGAGTTTAATCGAGGAAAAAACTTTGTTACAGCTCTTGCTCCGACTACAAAACCCGGTTTATGAGAGTGAAGTGTGCGGAATGCGCGAGCCTTGTTCACATCGGGCAACCAGACATTAATTAGGGAGGTGATTGCTAGGGAGTGCTAGCTGTGACATAACTGGGCCAGTGCCTTTCGTCGTGTTATTTAATTGAAATATACATACCCTATATCGACGAGGCTTCTTAAAAATTCATCACTTGCAGTCTGGAGACAAAAATCCAGGTTTGATACTGCTCTCATCTGCGATCGCACTCAACAGATTAGTGTCGCTCTCTCAGCAACTACTCCAACTGTCAAATTAAAGTCTGCGAGCGCGGTTTTTGTTCAATGTGAATGAATAAGGACAATTGTTGGTACAGGATTTTTGATGATATTTTGGAAAAATCGACGCTTCTGAGAGAGCCAGTCTATTTGGACTACGCTCAGTACAGGAGTTATTGGCGATTTTTTTCGTTAGTTTCCTTAAATGCAGGAGTTACGCTGACTGAAACTAGAAATTTGACTTATTCCTAGGTTACTCACCATCAAACAAGATTTATGGTTTCAACCTGGTTTGTGATAGCAAGTCCTCAACTATAAAAATACCAATTGCAATCCGCCCGTTATAACAAGTATAACTCAGCAATAATGCTCGATTAGGTTTTAATAGCTGAGTTTTAGAGCAGCTTGTCCCGAACAAGATACAACAACAATCCTTACACGTAAGTACATATTAACTTATGGATTACTACATCAGCAAATATGCGCACACACAAACCCTAATACAAGCTATATCCTTTCACCACGAACGTCAAGAGTTCTGGCTTGGTAGTACCGACAATCTTCACAGGGCCCAGCAGGATTGACAGCGCAGCGAATATAATTCGAGCGGGCGTTATACTCGCAAGTGATGTCGCCGATCGGATAACCGAGGCCTGCTACGTAAGTACGATCACCGGTTTCTAGTTGAGTTCGCAGGGGTCTATTTGCTACCGCAAGCCTAGCCGCTGCAATTCGATCGCGGGCTTGACCGCTTTCCGAGCGCATCACCCACAAAGACAACAGCGACGGAGCTAAACCTATGAAAATAATCAGGAGAGCTATTAACACATTTTTAGAGTCCGCACATGGGAATATTTGGTTTAATTTAGACGATCGGCAACAGAAATTTATCTCCCGGAAGACGGTTTTTAATCAGAAAAGTTCCTGGCACAATCTCAAACTATGCCGCCCGTGCGTTAAGCGTTTGCTGGCGGGTGCTGGCGCGAGAGCGGTTATGTGACCAAACTAGATAGGAGAAACCGGGTTTAGTTCAAAAACAACCAAGCCCGTAATAGGTTCGATCGTTCGGAATGCAAGTCCTGTTTAAATAAGAGGACTTGCATTCGGAACGATCGAACCGCTTAAACAAACTCGGTTGCTCTCAAAAACTCAAACGGTTAAACCTGAGCAACCTCCGTCGCTAAATCCATCATCAAACCCGCATCCTCCACCTTCGCAACATCCAACAAAGTCTTCAAAACCGAATCAGGATTCAAACTAATCGAATCGATTCCCAACTCAACCAAGAAGCGAGCAAACTCAGGATAATCGCTGGGCGCTTGGCCGCAAATTCCAATCTTGCGATCGTACTTTTTCGCGGCTTTGATCGCAATTTCGACCATCCGCTTCACAGCTTCATTCCGTTCGTCAAAGATGTGGGCTACTAAAGCAGAATCCCGATCTAATCCTAATGTTAGCTGAGTTAAGTCGTTAGAGCCGATCGAGAATCCGTCAAAAACCTGGGCAAATTCGTCAGCAAGTATGACATTACTCGGCAATTCACACATCACATAAACTTGCAAGCCATTTTCGCCCTTGACTAAACCGTGTTTTGCCATCTCGGCCAACACTTTACGCCCCTCATCCGGCGTGCGACAAAACGGCACCATCGGAATCACATTTGTCAAGCCCATTTCGTCACGAACACGCTTCAATGCCTTGCATTCCAAAGCGTAAGCTTCGCGGTAATTCGGGTCATAATAGCGAGAAGCGCCGCGCCACCCGATCATCGGGTTTTCTTCCTTGGGTTCAAACTGCCGACCTCCCAAAAGATTAGCATATTCGTTGCTCTTAAAATCGCTCATCCGCACGATGACCGGATTGGGATAAAATGCGGCAGCAATAGTGGCGATGCCGTGGGCTAATTTATCGGTAAAGAAATCGGGTTTGTGTTTGTAAAGTGCTGTGAGTTTGGCAATTTGACGCTTGACGGATTCGTCGGCCAATTCATCAAAGTGAATCAGTGCCATCGGGTGCGCTTTGATGTGGTTGGCGATGATGAATTCCAGGCGCGCTAACCCTACACCGTCGCAAGGAATCGCTGACAAACCAAAAGCTTCTTCTGGATTCCCGACATTCATTAAAATTTGAGTGCGAGTACGGGGTAAATTGTCGATCGCACTTTCTTGAATTTCAAACGGCACTAAACCGGAATAAACTTTGCCTTCCTCTCCTTCGGCACAAGAAATAGTGATTTCTTGATTGTTTTCCAAGACTTTTGTAGCATCGCCAGTACCGACAATTGCCGGAATTCCCATCTCGCGGGCAATGATGGCTGCGTGGCAAGTGCGGCCGCCGGAATTGGTGACAATCGCGCTCGCTTTTTTCATAATCGGTTCCCAATCCGGGTCAGTTTTATTGGTAACTAAAACCTCCCCTGCTTCAAATTCCGCGATTTCGCTAACGTCTAAAATTACGCGGGCTTTACCTTGTCCAATCGCTTCACCAACGGCGCGTCCTTTTGCCAAAACTGCACTGGAACCCTGCAATTTGTAGTTGCGCAAAACTGTAGCAGATTTTTGGGATTGTACTGTTTCTGGTCGCGCTTGGACGATGAACAATTCGCCAGTATTACCGTCTTTTGCCCACTCAATATCCATCGGCGTGTATATTCCGCGCACTTGAGAGTAGTGTTCTTCTATTAATACAGCCCACTTTGCCAAGTGCAGAATTTCGTCATCGTTAATCGCAAATTTTTCCCGTTCTTTTGGCGTTACTGAGACATTTTTGGTGTATTTGGAACCGCCAACATCGTAGACCATTTTAATTTGTTTCGTGCCGAGGCGTTTGTCGATAATTGGGCGGAAATCTTGTTTTAATGTTGGTTTAAAAACCAGATATTCGTCGGGGTTTACTGCTCCTTGAACGATGTTTTCTCCTAATCCGTAGGAGGCGGTGATCAGGGCGGCATTTTTGAAACCGGTTTCGGTGTCGATGCTGAACATGACGCCGGAGGATGCTAAGTCCGATCGCACCATTTTCTGCACGCCGACAGATAAGGCGACTTCCAAGTGGTCGAAACCTCGCTGTTGGCGGTAGGAAATCGCCCGATCGGTGAATATGGAGGCGAAGCATTTGTGGCAGCATTCGAGCACGCTGTTGCGGCCGTGGACGTTGAGGTAGGTTTCTTGCTGTCCGGCGAAACTGGCGTCTGGTAAGTCTTCGGCGGTGGCGGACGATCGCACTGCTACGTCGGTACTGTCGCCGTATCGATCGCACAATTTCTCGTAAGCCTGGGCGATCGCCGATTGCAATTCTCGCGGAAACGGTGTATCCATAATCAGTGCCCGCGCTTGCTTGCCTTTTTGTCGCAAATTTTGCACATCTTCTAAGTCTAAATCGGCAAAAATTTCGCGCAATTTAGCTTCTAAACCCGCCGACTCGATGAAGTCGCGGTAAGCGTGTGCTGTAGTTGCAAATCCGTTGGGGACGCTGACTCCTTTCGGTGTTAACTGTTGAATCATTTCGCCCAAAGAAGCATTTTTTCCGCCTACTAATGGGATGTCGCCAATCCCGACTTCATCAAACCACAATACTAAGGCTTTTTCTTTGGAAATTAACACTTGTTTTTGTGGAATTTCTAATTTTTCGATCATTGATTTTTTCCTCTAAACTTCAGCTCAGTTCGGTCAAAGAACGGTAAACAAAGAACGGTGATTGTTTTAATGTAGTTTTGTTGCGAAAATGATCATAGTTTTTGATTGCCTCTATTCCAATAATATAACTTTTTTGCTAAATGGCAAGACTCTGAGGAATATTTATTTAGTTGCAAATAGTAAAGAAATGACAGTGGCGAGTTTATGTAAGCTATCATAAAAAAGACTGTGAAAATGTGAATATCTAAGATAGTTCCCACCGTTTTTTTGCCTTGGGCGGGCAGTTGTGCGGAGATAACGCTCGGATTGTGTTGGTAGTGCCAAGGGCAACCGGTTTCGATCGCGCGATCGGCAGCAGTAGGGGCGATCGCCCAAACAACACAACACCAAGCAGCTTTGTTTCCTCCAAAAACCGAGCTTCTCAAAACGGTCAAGATTTTACCTCTGATTGGGTTGACCTACTTAGAGCAAAAACACAGTCGATGTACAACATTGTAGTTGTTCAACCAGAGACTCGTTGAATTTTAGCAGCGGTATTTTTTTGGCATTCAATTATTTATATGCTATAATAGCTGGTTCGACTACCTTATGACAAATAACAAGGTATATGATATCAGTTTTGAGCCCCACCGCAAAGCGAAACGGCTTTAAAGTTCTCCTGGTCGAAGACAATCAAGCCGAAGCCGATCTAATCGAAGAATTATTATTAGAAACAACTGTCAGCCGAGCCGAGTCTCAAAGACTGTCAGTAAGTTGTACGGATCGTCTCAGCAAAGCACAGCAACTTTTGGTCTGCGAACACTTTGATGTGATTTTACTAGACCTTTCGCTGCCCGACAGCCAAGACTTAAATACAATTCTCAAAATCCAAGAATACAGCCTAAATACTCCGATCGTCGTACTGACTGCCCGCAACGATGAAGAACTCGCCGTGCAGTCAATCCAAGCAGGAGCTCAGGATTATCTAGTCAAGCGAAATATCGATCGGGAAGTATTAATGCGATCGCTCCGTTACGCAGTTGAGCGGCAGCACAACCAAGAAGCTTTGCAAAAAAGCGAAGAAAAATATCGCTCGGTAGTCGAGAATTCTCTCGTCGGAATTGCGATTATTGCTCCTCCAAATTCCCCCTCAGAACCAGAAAAATGCGAGTGGTTGGAAGTTAACGATGCTTTGTGCGATTTGCTGGGATACGAGCGCCAAGAACTTCTGCACGGAAATTGGGAGCGGTGGGGTTTTCCTGAAGATTGGCCTGCCAGTTTAGAGCAGTTAAATAAAATTTTTGCCGGGGAGAGCGAAGGCTATGTTTTAGACAAAAGATGGCGCAGAAAAGACGGAAAAATAGTTTATACTAGAGTTTCATTGCGTTGTATTCGCGGTCGAGATGGCTCGATCGACCGGATGATTAAAATAATTTTGGACGTGAGCGATCGCTATCGCTACGAAGATGAATTAAAAGCATCAGAAGAGTTTTTGAATCACACGATTAATGCTACTCCCGACCCAATTTTTGTCAAAGATGAGCAGCACAGGTGGGTCGTATTAAACGATGCTTTTTGTGAGTTGATGGGAAAAGGGCGATCGGAACTAATAGGTAAGTCTGAATACGAGTTTCCCTTCCTAGTACAAGCCGATTTTTTATGGCAACAAGACGAAGAAGTATTCACAACTGGCATCCCTGTTGAAGCCGAAGAAGAATTTACAGATATCAGTGGTAAAAAACGCATCATATCGACTAAAAAAAACGTTTTCAAAACAACTAACAGCAGTAAAATGTTAGTGGGAACAATTCGAGATGTCACCGAGTACAAATGCCAACAAGCAGCTTTGGAACAGAGCGAAGCGAGGTTTGATAAAATGGCGGCCAACGTGCCGGGAATGATTTATCAATTCCGCCTAGATTCTGATGGTAGAAAATATTTCACCTACGTTTCTTCTGGCAGTAAGAACCTTTACCAATTAGAACCAAAAGAAATAGAAAAACATATAGATGTCACTTATGCAACAATTCATCCAGATGATTTCACAGGCTTTGAACAGTCGATCGAACTTTCAGCAACGACTCTGCAACTTTGGCGGCACAAGTGGCGGCAAATTATCCACGGTAAGGTGAAGTGGCTGCAAGGCGCTGCAAAACCAGAAAAACAAGCCAACGGCGATATAGTTTGGGATGGTTTGGTGATGGATGTCACCGAATTAAAACAAACCCAGCAAGACCGGGATCGATTTTTTAATATCTCGCTGGATTTACTGTGCATTTCAGGTTTTGATGGCTATTTCAAACGCTTAAACCCCGCTTGGTCAAATGTATTAGGTTACAGCCGAGCCGAACTTCTGGCTAAACCTTTTCTAGAATTCTTGCATCCCGAAGACCGAGCAATAACTAGAGTTGCAGTAGAAACATTAAAAAACGGCAACCCGGTTATTAACTTAGAAAACCGCTATATTTGTCGTGATGGTAGTTATAAATGGCTGTCGTGGACGGCATCGCCGTTTGCCGAAGAAGGTTTAATTTATGCAGTGGGCCGCGACGTGACATTGAGCAAACAAGCTGAAGCTGAATTACGCAAAAGCGAAGCCACCAACCGCGCTCTTTTAAACGCGATACCCGACATGATTTTTCGCTGTCGCGCCGACGGCACTTTGGTAGACTTTAAACCCGCAAAAAACCTCCACAGCCTCGTACCGGAAAACATATTTGTTGGCAAAAAAGCAAAAGACATATTACCGGCTGCTTTTGCTGAAAAAATCTTGTCCAACAACCAACAAGCGATCGAAATCGGTGAGATTCAAGTCGTAGAATATCAACTATCAATTGACGATGTAATGTGCGATTTTGAAGCGAGAATTGTTTTCTGCACAGAAGACGAAATTATTGCGATCGTCCGCGACATCACCAGCCGCAAACGTTTCGACTCAAAACTCCAGCGACAAGCCGCAGCAATGGAAGCGGCTTCCGAAGGCATTGGCATTGTTAATGCCAGCGGAGAGGTGATTTATGCCAACGCAGCTAAACTAAAAATCTACGGTTACAATTCCCTCGCAGAAATGTTGGGCAAAAGTTGGAAAATCTTTTATAAAGAGGCAGAACTTGCCAGGTTCGAGCGGGAAATTATGCCGATTTTAGCGCACCAAGGTTATTGCAGCACTGAAGCAGTTGGATGTCGCCGCGACGGCTCTCAATTCCCTCAAGAAGTCTCGCTGACAGTCCTGCCAGAAGGCGAATTAATTTGCATTGTTCGCGACATTGCTGCGAAAAAGAAAGCTGAAGCAGAGTTACAAGATAGCAAGCGGTTCGGTGCTAGAATTGCTGAGGCAAGTCCTAATATTTTGTATGTTTGTGACTTAATAGAACAAAAAAATCTATACGCGAATGCTTCTATTTACCACGTTCTCGGCTATACGGTAGAGGAGATTCTGGCGATCGGGCCGTGGATGATGTCAAGTTTAATCCACCCGGAAGATGCAATCAAAATGCCTGATTATTTACAGCAAGTCGAAGCTGGCAGCGAAGGGGATATCTTTGAAATTGAATACCGAATCAGGCACAAGGATGGTTCTTGGCGCTGGATTGTCAGCCGAGATACTGTATTTGCTAAAACAGCAGAGGGTAAGTTAAAACAAATTCTCGGTACGGGAACTGATATTACTGAAAACAAGCAAGCAGAAGATGAAATTAAGCTGTTGCTGGCAGCAACTCAAGCAATTAGTCAGTCGGCAGATTTTCACAGCGCCCTCCCGGATATTCTGCGGTTGCTGTGCAATGCGATCGGCTGGAATTTTGCGGAAGCTTGGATACCGGCTGCTAATGGTACTGTTTTGGAACACAGCGAAACTTGGTACGCTAGCGATCGCAATTTAAATAGGTTCGGCCGCGAAAGTAAGAAAATTAGATTCGCCCCCGGAGCGGGAGTGCCGGGACGGATTTGGTCAACGCGAAAGATAGAATGGATTGAAGATGTTTCTGAAGTCAATAATTCATTTTTTTCCCGATCGCAAATGGCGGCAGCAGTCGGATTGAAAGCTTGTTTCGGAGTGCCAATTCGCGCTAATTCAGAGGTGCTAGCAGTTTTACTATTCTGCAAGCGCGATCGATCGATTATGGAGCCGCGGATAGTAGAGTTGGTTAATGCGGTAGCAACTCAGTTGGGTTCTCACATTCAGCGCAAACAAGCCGAAGAAAAATTGCGCAAAAGCGAAGAACGCTGGCAGTTAGTTCTTAAAGGAAATCAAGACGGAATTTGGGATCTGAATCTTCAAACAAATGAAGCTTTTCGATCGGCCCGCTGGCAAGAAATTATCGGTTACGCAGACGGCGAAATCGATAGCAACAACAGCGAATGGATCGATCGCATCCATGTAGATGATCGCTCACGAGTGCAAGCCACAATCCAAGATTATCTCGATCACCAAACCCCCAATTACGCCGCCGAATACCG
>JAJAYT010000043.1 GCA_026786085.1 Microcoleus sp. CAN_BIN18
CCCCTAACCAGGGCGGGCACTCTTGGCACCGCCCCTACAAAGGGGGGGACAAGAAAGCTCTTAAAGTCCCCCTTCTTAAGGGGGATTTAGGGGGATCTCCGGGGCGTAAATAGTGTTAAGTGAACCGTATTGCAATACAAGATTGACTGCAAACAATCTTGTAAACCCTCCCCCACACAGCAGATAATCCAGATTGGGTGGGGGCGGGTTTATGAGATTTTTTGTTTTAGGCATTGATGGTTGGTGAACCCGCCCCTACGATAATTTGGGCGGACACGATCGCTTATTTTCGTGTTACCAAAACCCAATCATCAGCAGTTTTGACAACCTCGGCATTCGGTAATTTTAGATGTTTGAGCACAGGTTTTTCTAGCAGAAAATAAGGCTGGCCAAGAGTTTGCCATTTCTGTTGGAGAGTCGCAGAATCTGCTACAATTACTTGTCTCTCACTATAAAAATTCAGCGATGGACGCGGTAAGCGGTGAGAAGTAAACACCTGTTGACCGGCCGGGGTTCCTGTACGGACAATTTCGGCGATCGGCTTAACGGGATAATCCTCCGCCAGTTCCCAAACCCAGTTATCGGAGGCGACAAATACTAACAATGTGACGTAGGTTCCCCAAATTAAAACTAATAAAAACTGTCGGTCTTTTCGATGCAGCAATACAGCAGATATTGTCATTGTCAATGCTACAAACATTAGCATTAACTGCAAATCTCGCTCGATCGGCGCAATTTGTCCCCCAGTCCATAGCACGCCGCTGAAGTGAATGCAGCCGACAATCGCAACTACAGCCAGCACTCCCAAAATGGCGGGATGAGGTAACAAGGATACAGCATCAAAACGTTCTTCTACTTCATCTTTTTCACGTTCTTCTGGTAGCCACATTTGCTCCCAAACTTCGGCGAGATAGCTGCCAACGGCTAGGGCAAAAGCTGGATAAACTGGCAAAACATACCAAGGTAATTTGGTATTCATTACGGAAATAGCCAGCAGATATACTCCCGTCCAAACTAATACTAATTTTGGCCCGGGAAAATTGCGATTTTCCCAACTCAAATACAGCCCTTGCAGATAAAATAACTGCCACGGCCATGCTGATTCTAAGATTTCTAAAAGATAATACCAGGGTGGGCCTTTGTGATTGCCTACAGTTTCCCCAATTCGCCGGAATGATTGGCTAACTAAGTTGGTGTTGATGAATTCTTGCCCGTAGTTTACCCATTGGGCAAAATACCAACCAGCTACTGGCAATGTTCCGATCGCCAATCCGCCCCAAAGATACCCACAAGTGAGGAGTCGCGGGGTATCCCAAACCAGGAAAATCAAGCCGATCGCGCCCAGTAGCAGCCCCAACATCACGCCCTTAGTCAAGCAAATGAGTCCGAACCCGATCCCCGCGCCCAAAGCGTAGCGCAAGTCGCGGCGCGATCGCAACAAACACCACATCGATGCCAGCAAAAAACACAAAACTGCTCCGTCTAACATCGCCAAACGTCCATGCCGCACCACCGGTAACAGCGTCAGATAGACGAGAGCCGAAAAAATGGCGATCGACCTTCTGGGAAACAACTCCCGCCCGATCGCGTAAAGCATGGGCACAGAAGCCGCCGTCAGCATCGCCGGTACCAACCTCGCCGTCAATTCGCTGACACCGCCGATCGCAAAACACAGCCCAATTAGCCAGTGTACCAGCGGCGGCTTGTTCAAATAGGGCGTTGAGTCGATCGTCGGATACAACCAATTTAACTTGCCGCCCCAGATTTCACGACTCACCTGGGCTGCAATCCCTTCATCCCAATCCCGCAACGCCACACCGCCCAGATTCAGCCCGAAAATTAGCACAGCAGCCAACAAAAAAGCCCACATCCACAGTTTGTCTGTAGAGTTGTCATTGAGGCGACTTGTATATTTTCCAGTGCTCGGTGGAAAGATTTCTGACATAACTTATACTGTTTTAGTTGAACAATTGAAGAATTGGCAATGGCTTATTCAATCAGGGTTTGAAGTTTGCCTACAGTTATTTTTTTTAACTGATATTAATAGATTTTTGAGGATTCCCAACAGAAGGTAAACTTAGACAGCAGTTATTTGCAAAAGGAGAAAATACCATGAATTTACCCATCATTATAGATATTATCATTGGCTTGGTGTTTATCTACCTGACTTTAAGCTTGCTAGCTTCCGAAATTCAGGAATTGATTGCTACTGTTTTGCAGTGGCGGGCGGAACATTTAAAGAAGTCGATCGAAGTGCTGATCTCTGGCGGCAACGAAGGCGCGAAAGATCCGGTGCAATTTCAGCGAGTCGGACAGTTGGCAGATGCAATTTATGCCAATCCAATTATCAAGGATTTGAATCAGGGAGCCAAAGGGCTTTTACCAGAGGGGTTCCGCTCTATTACGCACCGACTGGGACATTTTTGTCTGCTAATTACTGGAACTAAGAATGTTTTCGGCACTAAATTAAGTGGGCCTTCTTATATTTCCGCAGAGAGTTTTTCTACTAGCCTTTTGGATACTTTAAAGATTTCTAGTTTAGTGCGATCGATCTCTAAAACCCGATTGGAAAGATTTAAAGATTTACAGTTAGCACAAATTCAGGTGATTGGAGAGGGTTTAAATCTGCCGGAGTCTACTAAACCGATTATCGAGCAGGAGTTTGGCTGGCTGACTGCGGAGTTCAATCGAGTTGTTGAAGATTATAAAAATGATTTGGGGAGTTTGAACAATAGCTTTGATCGGATGTCGGAAAAACTAGGATTTTATATTAATGATTCTCAGGTTTATCTGCCAGAAACTGAGCTGGGGGGAAGAGAGTTTCAGAGGCAGATGGCATTTGTCAAGGCTAGTTTTGATAGCGAATTTGAGCGGGCGGCGCTCAGGGCGCAACTGCAACCGAATTTGAGTAATCTGTTAAATACTGTTAGGAAAGTTAGAAAAACTCAGGATACGGTAGCAGAAATTATGGAGGAGAAAGAGGACAGTCCGATTTACAAACAAATTCAAGAAACTTTGGACAGTATGCCAGAATCTTTGAAACGTAGTCTTTATATTTTAGCTCAACGTGTTGAAGACGAAGGAGATACTCAAGAGCAATTGCAACGATTTCAGAAAGAAATTGAAGTTTGGTTCGATCTTTCAATGCAGCGGGCTTCGGGTGTTTACAAGCGGAATGCTA
Source organism: Microcoleus sp. CAN_BIN18 (assembly GCA_026786085.1). Lineage (GTDB taxonomy): Bacteria > Cyanobacteriota > Cyanobacteriia > Cyanobacteriales > Microcoleaceae > Microcoleus. Next base: position 3,182 of record JAJAYT010000043.1, read on the forward strand.
GAGGGGTGGCGATTTTGCTCGGAACCGCGATCGCCCTTGCCGCTAATGCTGATAGCATTAATATTGTCAATCGGTTGTCGAAGGATTCGATGCTGCGATCGACTGTTAATTTGTACGCTAAGCAGTTGGTAGAAAAGAATGCTAACACGAAATTAGATAATTTAACCAATCTGACAAAAGTTCAGAAGGATGTCGATCGAGCTTTGGATAATGTAGCTCTACCTTTTGGATGGAACGAACCCAACAGGCTAGAAATAGACGCGCAGGGGAATTTATTGTTCCCCGCTTTGATGGTCAAATTGTTAGGTTGGATATTGAGCGGCGTAGCTATTTCAATGGGAGCTACTTTTTGGTTCGAGGCGCTCAACAAGATTGTTAATATCCGCAATGCAGGGAAAAAGCCGCCATCTTCTACCGAATCTTGAGTGGGGCTGTGTGTCTAGCCGATCGACCAACTGTCACCTACAGGATACAGGATACAGGATCTATCGGTAATTACGGGCCTGTCGGCAATTTTAGGAAACACCCAAAACATAAATTCCGTACGATCGCGGATGGCATTACCGCAGAAATAGGCGAAAGTGATAGGAGGATTAAATGGAAATAAGCGAAACAAGGTCGCTGCGAGTTTCCGACGGTCTGACTCCCGGGGTGTATCTACCACCTAACACCCTTTTGGAGAACGGTATATGTTCACTTCTTTGACGGAAACCAATCCCGCCTCCTCGGAATACCAAAATCCCCCATCCAGAAGCTCTGTATTCAATGGCTTCAGCATCAATTACGATCGATATCCCATCTCTAGGATTTTGGCTGGCGAAAAAGCAATTTTACGGAGTTCTAAGTTTGAAGCGATCGAGCAAATTATCTCGGCACTTCAAAAATATGTCTCTATCCTTAGAGAGATCGATCAAGTTTGCATAATGTCTAGTGCAGCTTCAGATACTAAAAAAAGCGGACTGGATTCGTGTTATGCCGATCGAGATATCGACACACTCAGCAACGGCGGCAAGTGCGATCGCAGGTTTGCTAATAAAGAGAGTGATGCGATCGCAAATAGACATCTCCCAGAATTCTTGTGGAACAGGCCCGAAAGCTTGTTCAAAACCTGCTTTTTAGGAGATGTCTAATCATATCGTTAATCATACAGTCGCGATCGTATTTTGCGACTACTCGAAACCTGGTTTTTTTTATCGTTTCAGCGGGCTAAGCTTTTGTGCATTTAAACTGTATGGTCAAGTTTGATAAAGTTCTTGTGGGGTGGGCTCTCCTAGCCCGCACAAAAAATACAATTTAGATGCCCAACAGCTTATAGCGTGTCTTTTCGTCCATCAAACCCGGTTTCTCACCACCGGTGCGTCCAAAGCTCTCATATCAACTCCTGCTCAACAATTCCGATCGCGTTTGTAGTAACGACCCAATTCCTGAAAGTGCGCCAGCGCGAAAACAACTTAATTGCGATCGATTAACCGACATTTAATGTCAGACAGTTTTGACAGTTAGTATAGCCGAGTCTCAGAAAGGCTATACATATAATTAAGAAGGGGTATTCAGGTAGAGATTACCCCCATGAGCATTTTTCGATGCCTGAAATAATGGCTACAATCAATCAAATAATACTCAAAAAGTCCGGCTGGGAGAAGCTGGATTTTTTTTTAAATATTTCGATAAGTTTTATTATTTGTTTCTCATTGATTGCATTAAAAAATCAACTTACTACAAGAATTAAAATGTAAACCCGGATAAAAAATAAATATAAAAAAAGATTTTTAATATTGCCAATTGTTCAGACTTAGTGTTAAGATGTAGTGAAATAAGACTGATTGGATTGCTCCCGGGCTGTATCTACCAAATAACGCCCTCAATGGAGTATCAAACATGAATTCTACTTTCGCTCAACCCAACTCACAATCTACTCTAGAAAAACTACCACTGCGTTCATTAGTATTCATTGATTCTGGCGTAGAAGATTACGAGTCAATTGCAGCGGGAGTGCTGCCAGGACAACAGGTAGTCATACTCGATCGCAGCAAAAATGGTATCGAACAAATTACCTCTGAAATTGAAAACTACGCCTCTACAAACTGGGCGATCGACTCGGTACACATTATTTCTCACGGCAGTTCTGGCAGTATGCAACTCGGTAATACTGCTCTGGGTTCAGAGAACATCGAGCAATACAAAAGCCAGTTGGAAAAGTGGCAGACTTCACTAGCCCCAGAAGCAGACATCATGCTGTACGGCTGCGATGTAGCCGCAGGTACAGGCGCTAATTTCGTTGATAAATTCAGCCAAATAACCGGAGCTGACGTTGCCGCATCCACCAATATTACCGGCAGAGACGGTGACTGGAATTTAGAATTTGCTAAGGGTCAAATTGAATCTCCCTTAGCCTTGAGCCAGGAGACGATGGCAAATTACCAAGGTGATTTAGCTACTATCGTCGTAGCCAATAATAGCGATAGCGGGCCAGGTTCCTTGAGAGCGGCGATCGCCTCGGCTGTTGCAGGCGATACAATTACTTTCGCTCCCGGTTTGGCCGGTCAAACCATCACCCTTACTAGCGGTGTACTCGATATTCCCGTTGGCAAAAACATCACTATTGATGGCGCTGGTGCCGCGGGTTTAACCATCAGTGGTAACAACGCATCCCGCGCCTTTTTTGTCAATGCAAATGTGGTGACTGCTACTAATTTTGCAGTCAAAAACCTGATCGTTAATAACGGTAAAACTACGGATAGAGGTGGTGCGATCGGCACAACCGACGAAGTAAACCTCACAGTAGACAATGTTCAGTTCAACAACAACGTCGCCGATAAAGGTGGCGGTGCAATTTTTGGGAATTTCAACAATACTCTGACAGTAAACAACAGTAAATTCAACGGTAACGTAGCCACCGCAGGTAACGATGAACGGGGTGCAGGTGCGATCGGCTTTTTGAGCTCCAAAGCTTTGACTGTCACCAACAGCGACTTCACCAACAACAAAGGAATTAATGGTGGGGCAATTAACAGCCTTCAGGGCAAGTTAACAATTGAAAACTCCCGATTTATCGGCAACGACACCACCGGAGCCACTTTCGCCACAGGTCAAGGCACTGCCTTTTTGAGGGGTTTTGGTGGCGCAGTTTACACAGACAGAGCTAGTTCTACAACTGAAGCTTCCGGCACAATCAAGATTACCAATAGCGTATTTCAAGACAATAAAGGTCGAGGTGAAGGAGGTGCAGCTTATCTGTTCACCGGCAGCCAAGACAAGGTAATTTTGGAAAACAGCACCTTCCAAAATAACGAAATTCTGGCGCTACCCAACGGTGGAGGGCCTGGAAACGGTGGTGGTGTAACGGTTTTGAGCGACAGCACCAATCAGGGATTGACTATTACCAACACCACCTTTGCTGGCAACAAAGCCAATAATCAAGGTGGCGGCCTGTGGACACGCAATGCCCCTGGTACGATTACTAACAGTACCTTTTCTGGCAACTCCACCGCGTTTGCTGCTGGTGATTTCAACAAACTCGGCGGTGCAATGACTCTTGGTGCACCCACAACTATTGTCAACACGACGATCGCCGATAATAGCGCCGGCTGGGTTGGTGGAGGTATCTTCGCCAGTGCCGCTAATGTCAGCCTCAAAAACACGATTCTTTCCAAGAATACAGCGGCTAACGGAGGAAACCCTTGGGGAATTCAGCAACACGTCACCGCCCAATACGCCGATCAAGGAGGGAATTTTCAATGGCCGCCCAAAAACCCTAATGACGGCAGTGATGTCAATGCGACGGCAAGTGTGACGATCGCAGATCCCTTACTTGGCCCACTGCAAAATATCAACGGCGCTTTCGTAAGGCCCCTGCTGACAGGAAGTCCGGCAATTGACAAAGGAGTACCAAGCGGCGCACCAGCTACGGATCAGCGCGGCGTGACTCGTCCTCAAGATGGTGATACAATTCCAGGGGCGATCGTTGACAGTGGCTCTTATGAATTTGGAGGTACAGTCGCGCCGACTCCGACTCCCACACCAACTCCAGCGCCAACTCCCACACCCGCGCCGACTCCAACTCCGGCTGGGGATGGTTCCCCGCTCGATGGTCTCAACCCCCCGCAACTCGACCCTGCTACCATCACCCCCAACCCAGTCCAACAAACTCTCAATGGGGGTAACACTGCCGACTTGATCATGGGCGGGAGCATCAGCGAGTCGATTAACGGACTTGCCGGTAACGACACTCTCTACGGCATGGGCGGCAATGACAACATTGATGGTGGTGCGGATAATGACTTGCTCTTCGGCAATAATGGCAACGATTTTATCCAAGGTGGCGCTGGCAACGATACCGTCAGTGGCGGCAAAGATAATGACACTATTGTTGGCGGGGATGGCAACGACTCGTTAATGGGAGATATCGGCAAAGATACTGTTGCCGGCGGTATGGGCAACGACACTATTTTTGGCGGCAAAGATGACGATATCTTGCTCGGTGAAGATGGGGACGACTACCTTTTGGGTAACTTAGGAAATGACACAATTAGTGCTGGAAACGGCAACGATCTTGTGTTCGGAAATGAAGGTGCAGACCTGATTTTTGGTCAGGCGGGAAATGACACGCTTTACGGTGGCAAAGACAACGACAGTCTCGCTGGCGGTGAGGGCAACGACTTGCTGTTCGGTAACAATGAAAACGATGTGCTTGCGGGCAACGTCGGTAATGATACGCTTTACGGCGGTAAGGGTAACGATCTCGTCATTGGCGGTGATGGTTCCGATTTCCTTTCCGGCGATGTTGGGGATGACACTTTAACTGGTGGTTCGGGAAGTGATGTATTTTTCCTAACTCAAAGTGTCGGTAGCGACATCATTACTGATTTCCGCAAAGGCGAGGATTTAATTGGGTTGGCTCCTGGTTTGAGTTTCAATCAACTCAGCATTACGTCGAGTAACAATCAAACTTTGATTAGCGTGACTGGTAGCAATCAATTGTTAGCGAAATTGAACGGTACGCCCGGTACTCTGGGCGCTGGCGATTTCACTCAAGTGACAATTTAACTGCTGTTGATATAGCAGTTTTGAATGGCGCAGTAGTTATGCCAATCATCTAAACGTAGGGTGCGCATTGCGCACCTTACTCAAATTCCAATAAGTTGTGTCCGCAGGTTTGCATCCTGCCCCGCTAGACCAAATAAATGCAAATTGACAGCAATCTTGGTTAATTGATTGCCCTCACAAGTTTTGAAAGTAGTAAGGAATGTAAGTCCTTAGTGAATATCAGGTTATAGAGCAATACGCTTGGCTTAAGAGAGATCCCCCCTAACCCCCCTTCTTAAGGGGGGGACAAGAAAGCTCTTAAAGTCCCCCTTGCTTTCGGGGGATTTAGGGGGATCTCCGGGGCATAAATAGTCTTAAGCCAAGCGTATTGATTTATAGAGAGGACTGAAGTCCGAACGATCAAAATTAATTAGGGTTGGATTAATGGACACGATCGAAGTCTGATTTATAGAGAGGACTGAAGTCCGAACGATCAAACTTAATTAGGGTTGGATTAACAGACTCGATCGAAGTCCGATTTATAGAGAGGACTAAAGTCCGAACGATCAAACTTAATTAGGGTTGGATTAATGGACACGATCGAAGTGCGATCGCTCTGAATTCGATCGCTGCTGAGGTGTATCTGCCGGCAAATAGCAAACATTCTCATAGGCATCCGAAATGAGTTCAACTTTTACCAGTATTGATTCACAATCTATTCTCCGCAATTCTCGTCCTAAATCTATTGTCTTCATTGACTCCGAGTTGGATGACTATCAAACTCTTGCCAGTGGCGTGCTTCCCGGTGCAGAATTGGTCGTTTTAGAGAAAAATGGCAATGGAGTCGAGCAAATTACTGAAAAGCTGCAAACAATCGCTGCTGCGGGGGGAACTGTAGCTGAAGTTCACATTTTTTCTCACGGTAATTCTGGCAGCTTGCAGCTAGGTTCTGCGACGTTGAATTTGGATAATTTGCCACAGTATGAAAGCCAGTTGCAACGGTGGCGAAGTGCCCTAACCGACAAAGCTGATATCATGCTTTACGGTTGCGATGTTGCTGCTGGTTCGGGTAGCGATTTTGTCGATCGCCTTTCGGAGTTAACCGGGGCTGATATTGCGGCATCTACCGATCGCACTGGTGGCGGTGGTAACTGGAATTTGGAGTTTGCCAAGGGTGATATTGAAGCACCTCTAGCTTTGACTTCAGAGACAATGGCGGATTACCGAGGGACTTTAGCGACTATTACCGTTACCAACAGTAATGATAGTGGGGCTGGTTCCTTGAGAAGTGCGATCGCCTCCGCAGCGGCCGGCGATACTATTCAATTTGCCTCCAGTCTTGCCAGTCAAACAATCACTCTCACTTCCGGTCAACTTGCCATCAACAAAGACTTGACAATTGATGCAGTTGGTGCTAGCAACTTAACAATTAGTGGCAACAATGCTTCGCGGGTTATCCTCACCGAAGGTTCAACCAATGTTACTCTAAAAAACCTGATTGTTGCCAACGGCAAAGTTTCTGGAACCGATCCGAATAATGAGACAACTAGCAGCGGTGGTGGCATTCAAACTGGCGGTAACAGCACTTTAACTTTAGAAAATTGCCAAGTCAATAATAATGTTGCCGGTTTCGGCGGCGGCATTTATACAGGTTTCCGCAGCACTACGACTGTCATTAACAGCAAGTTTAACGGCAATGACGGTTCTTTGGCTAATAATACCGAACGCGGTGGCGGCGCGATCGCCACTAAAAGCGGCGGTTCTCTGACGATCAGAGATAGCGAATTTACCAACAACAAAGGTAGCTACGGTGGAGCTGTTAATAACCTGTTGAGCAGCATGACCATCGAAAACTCCAAATTCACCGGCAACCGCACAGATAAAGGCCCTGGTGGCGCAGTTTACGTCGATGGCGCTAATGCTTCTGGCCCGAATGCAACCCCCGGGCCTGTTGCGGGAAATGTTGCTATCCGCAACAGCGTTTTTGACGGCAATATCGGCTCAGGAGAAGGAGGAGGAGCCTTTTTGTTTGGTTATTTTCAAGATAAGTTTGTTTTGGAAAACAGCACTTTTGTTAACAATAAAGCTGTCAAGAATGCAGCAGGAATTGGAGGTTCTGGAGGTGGTGTGCGTCACGGCAATGCCGATTTGACAGTGACAAATACTACTTTTGCTAACAATACAGCCGATGACAACGGCGGTGGTTTGTGGTTGGGAGAAGATGGGAATATCAGTGTTGTCAACAGTACCTTTTCCGGCAACACCGCTGCTAAGCAGGGCGGAGGAGTCGTTGTTGGTAACAGAGATTCCTTTTCAACTAACATTGTCAACTCGACTTTCGCTAAGAATACCGCTGGGGAGTATTCTGGCGGTATTGCTACTTTTGGGAATCAGCCAATTACTGTCAAAAATTCGATTTTTGATAGCAATACGGCCGGTAATCCTTTCAAGGTTAAGCAGCAAACTGGAAGAGAACTAATTGATGGGGGAAACAATCTGCAATTTCCCGCTAAACTGACGACGGGCGATCCTAATGACAATAATGCCACGGCAAGTGTGACGATCGCAGATCCGAAACTCGGCCCTTTGCAAAATATTAACGGCGCTTTCGTGCTGCCGCTGCTAGCAGGAAGTCCCGCCATTGATACCGGTACTGGTGCAGGCGCGCCGACTAAGGATCAGCGCGGTGTGAGTCGCCCGGCTGATGGTGATGGTAACGGAAGTTCGATCGTGGATATCGGCGCTTTTGAATTCACCACTACACCCACACCCACACCAACTCCCACACCAACTCCCACACCAACTCCCACACCAACGCCCACACC
>JAJAYT010000044.1 GCA_026786085.1 Microcoleus sp. CAN_BIN18
AACCGCGTCCGTTCCTACTTCCGCGAAAGCCAAAATCTCAGTCCCCGCATCGCGATGATGGTGCAGCAAGTCCGCGAAATTGAATTCATCGCCACCGACACAGAAGCGGAAGCTTTGGCGTTAGAAGCAAACCTAGTCAAACAGCATCAACCTCACTTTAATGTCCTCCTTAAAGATGACAAAAAATATCCTTATTTGTGCATAACTTGGTCGGAAAAATACCCGCGCATTTTCATCACCCGCAAACGCCGCGCCGGTAGTGCAAAAGACCGCTACTACGGCCCCTACGTCGATACAGGCGCGCTGCGGAGCACGCTGCATTTAATTAAGCGGATTTTTCCCCTGCGGCAACGCCCTCAACCACTGTTTAAAGATCGTCCCTGTTTAAACTACGACATCGGGCGCTGTGTTGGTGTTTGTCAAGGGTTAATATCTACGGAAGATTACCAAAAAATTATCCAAAAAGTTGCGATGATTTTCCAGGGAAGGACTCAGGAATTACTGGATATTCTGGAACCACAAATGGAACAAGCAGCCGAAGATTTAAACTTTGAAACTGCGGCGCGGATTCGCGATCAAATTAAGGGTTTGCAGTCTTTGAGTGCGGGTCAAAAAGTGTCTTTACCTAATGATACTGTTTCCAGAGATGCGATCGCCCTTGCAGCAGACACCGAGCACGCCTGTATTCAACTATTCCAAATTCGTGCCGGTCAATTAGTCGGAAGACTGGGATTTATGGCGGAAATACCCAGGGCGGAGACAGGGGCACCGCCCCTAGATTTCGGGGAAGAAGAGTTATCTCAACTTTCTCTTTCGTCCCCTCCAAGGCTTGGGGCGGTAGAGGCCGGAGCGATTTTGCAACGGGTGTTGGAGGAACATTATCAAAATGTTGAATCGGTAGAAATTCCCACCGAAATCTCAGTACAATATGATTTACCAGAAGGGGAAATATTAGCAGATTGGCTGAGCAATCGCAAGGGTCGAAAAGTGACAATTTTAACTCCGCAGCGGCAAACTAAGGCAGAGTTAATTGAGATGGTGGAACGCAATGCTGAGTATGAATTGGCGAGAATGCAACGATTGAGCGATCGCAATTCTCAAGCAATGCAAGATTTAGCAGAAGTTCTCGATTTGCCAGAAGTTCCGCACCGCATTGAAGGTTACGATATTTCTCATATTCAAGGTTCTGACGCCGTAGCTTCCCGTGTCGTATTTATTGACGGTTTGCCAGCCAATCAACATTACCGCCACTACAAAATTAAGAATCCTGAAATTAAGTCTGGTCATTCTGACGACTTTGCTAGTTTAGCAGAAGTTATCGGCAGACGATTCCGAGATAAAAAAGAAGAAGGAAGTTCGGCAGCGGATTATGTAGCGGATTTAACGGATAGAAGAAATGAAGATGAATTGAGTAATTTAGGAGAACCGGAAGAAATTAGTAGTTTGTCTTCAGTTTCTCATACTATTTCTGACAAACCTGACTTAATTATGATAGATGGTGGGAAGGGTCAACTGTCAGCAGTTGTGGCTGTTTTGCGGGAGATGAATTTGCTAGAAGAGTTGCGCGTTGTCAGTTTGGCAAAGCAGCGAGAGGAGATATTTTTGCCGGGGGAATCTTTGCCGCTGCCAACTAATTCTGAGCAACCTGGTGTACAGTTATTGCGCCGGGTGCGGGATGAGGCGCACAGATTTGCTGTAAGTTTTCACCGGGATCAAAGAAGTGCAAGAATGAAGCGATCGCGCTTAGATGACATTCCGGGATTGGGACACCACCGACAAAAACTGTTGTTAGCGCATTTTAGGTCGATCGACTATCTGCGTTTAGCGACTCCCGAACAGTTGGCAGAAGTTGCGGGGATTGGCCCGCGTCTGGCGCAGCAAATTTACGCTTATTTTCATCCGTAAAGCCTTTGGCAGCGTTGAAAAGGGAGATTTTTGGGTGGATTGGGCGATCGGACCCGCAAGTCCCGATTCAGCCACTGAGAGGGAGGTATTCAGAAATTTTGCACAACCCTATTGCAATCAAGATCAACTTGTGGTATGCTTAGCTTCTATGTGTTTGCGGGCATAGTTTAGTGGTAAAACTTTAGCCTTCCAAGCTAACTATGCGGGTTCGATTCCCGCTGCCCGCTCTTTAAGTAAATTACCTCAAACCTACGAAAAATCAACGGTTTGAGGTTTTTTATTGCCCAAATTACGGGCGAATAAGGGGTCAGGCTGAATACAAAATGACCGCCCGATCGCACTTCTTGTACTTCTTGTTTGAGCTTGTTAGTGACATGGGTGCTGGATTCTAAGAGAGAGCAGCAGCCAACTTTGCAACCCCCGCCAGAATTATTTCCAACTCAGCGATGATTATCGTGGCCCCCTCCAAATCGTTTGATTCGGCCAGGAATTGAAGTTGAGCAGCCATCTCGGGCATTAACCGCACCGCCGCCGTAGCGCTGACACCTTGAATTTGATGTGCGCGACGGGCTAGTGTCTCCACATCTCCCGAGACGATCGCCCCCTTAGCAGCTTCTAAATAACTGCCCGTATCCACCACAAAAGTTTGCAATATTTCCCGCTCAAACTCTAAATCAGCGCCCGCAATGGAGCGCAAGCGTGCCATATCGACTACAGATTCGAGATCCGAAGCGGAGTTTTTCGGTTCCTCACTCTTAAAGTTGGGACTTTCAATTTTTAACTGTACCGACCAATTTTGTAGTACAGATTTTAAATTTTCGATCAAAATAGGTTTACTAATATAATCGTCCATGCCCGCCGCCAAACACTTTTCTCGATCGCCCTTCAAAGCATTCGCCGTCATCGCAATCACCACCGTCTTTTGATGCGGCTCGATCGAACCAACAGCAACCTCTGCCGCTTCTAGGCGGCGCAATTCCAAAGTCGCTTCGTAACCGTCCAAAATCGGCATCTGACAGTCCATCAACACAATGTCATACTTTTTGAGGGCAACCATCGATAGCGCCTCTGCGCCGTTATTCGCCACATCCGCCGTGCATCCCAAAACCTTGAGTTGATTTAGACCAACTTTTTGATTGATCGGAGTATCTTCAACTAACAAAATATTTAAGCTAGCTAACTCCCGGTTGTCAATAGCTGAGGCTAGATTTTCCGTTGGATTTGCCAACGGCTGATCAATTACATCATTAGGGGCGATCGCATTCACCAAGCAATCAAACAGCCGATGAGCTTTCACAGGTTTAGTTAAATAGCTGCTAAAACCGATATCTACAAAGCGTTTCGCCTCCGAAATCTGAGTAATTGAAGTCAGCACCACCCACTTTGTCTGCTGCATTGCCGGCTCAGCAATCATCAAACGTTCCAGACTTCCCGCCACCATTTCCGGCAACTGAATATCAACCAAAACGATATCGAAAGGGGATTTTATGCTGACAGCTTTGTACAAAGATGCGATCGCCATCCAATCATTTTCAACCTCTTCAACTTCCATTCCCCACAAAACAGCCATTCTCATCAGCATTTTTCGGACTGTCGGCTTATTGCTAGCAACTAACATTTTTCGCCCCGCCAGCACCGTTTGCAAATTCACTTCGCACGCTGTCCCCGCAGCAGTTGAATTTTCCTTAACAGCAGGCACAGTAAACCAAAAAGTTGAGCCTTTACTAAGCGTGCTTTCCACACCGATTTGACCCCCATTCAACTCCACCAACTGCTTAGAAATAGCTAGACCCAAACCTGTACCCCCGTACTTTCTAGTCGTAGAAGCATCAACTTGAGTAAAAGATTGAAACAGCTTTTTTTGATCTTCGGGAGCAATTCCAATGCCTGTATCTGTGACTTTAAACAGCAGGAGAATCGAGCGACTGCTTCCGAGTTTTAACGGTTGAATACTTTCTAAAAGTTTCCGATCGCCACTGGCTGCCAACAACCCCGGAGGCCTGCCAGTAGAAACCTCAATTACTACTTCTCCTGCTTCGGTAAACTTAATCGCATTATTAATTAAATTAGTCAGTATTTGCCGCAACCTCGCTGCGTCGCCTCTAATTTGCAGCGGCACATCGCTGTCAATCAGTGCCACCAATTCTATACCTTTTGCTTGTGCGGGAGTTGCCAACAAATCCAGCACTTCATCCAGACAGATACTGAGGTCAAATTCGATCGTTTCCAAGCGCATTTCTCCGGCTTCCAGTTTGGAGAGGTCAAGAATATCGTTAATGATGGATAGCAAATTTTGGCTGCTGAGTTTCAGCGTCTGCACAAAGTCTAGCTGTTCAGAAGTAAGCTGCGTTTTCAGCAGCAAATCAGTCATCCCCATCACTCCATTCATCGGAGTGCGGATTTCGTGACTCATATTTGCTAAAAATAGCGACTTCATTCGAGACGCTTCCAGGGCTGCTTCTCGGGCCTGCTGCGCTTGTTCAAACAAAGTAGATTGCTGAATGGCGATCGCCAACTGCACGCTCAACCTTCCCAGCAAATCCACCTCGGAATCAGTCCAAGCGCGCGGGCCGCTACACTGGTGGACAACCAGCAATCCCCACAATCGATTTGGACTCAGTTCCAAACTCGCGGGCGACCCAATTCCGCGATTTTCCGGCGAATATTCTGTTACCAACTCCTGACTTTCATCGCCGATAAAAATTGGTACAATTAAATTAGCCCTGACCTGCAAACTAACCAAAAAATCTCGATGAATCTCGGTCAAACTGGCAGTATAAATATCTGCAATTGCTTGAATTTTTCCAGCCCGATATAGCGAAACATAGCTTTCACCAAAAGATGTTTCTTCAAGTTGTCTACTCAGCAGTGGCAGCCAATCAGATCCTACAGATTCCACAACAACAATCCCTTGTTTGTCGGAATCAAAACGATAAATTACCGTGCGATCGGTTGCCAGCAACTGCCGCACTTCTTCTACGGCTGTGCTCAGAGTTTGAGTGAGATTGAGAGACTGCCGGACTCGCTGGGCGATCGCCGAAACCAGCCGTTCTTGTTCTGCCTGTTCTCGCAGCATTCTCTCAGCTTGCTTGCGTTCGGTGACATCGCGAATTACCGCAGCAAAGCACAGCGGTTCGCTTCTTTGAGGATGCTTTACCAGAAAAGCATTTATCACCACATCTATGCGTTTTCGGCTGTGCAAGTGCTGCATTTGACCTTCACCTTGCCATTGACCGTCACCGAGCATTTTTGGCAAAATATTTTGAGCAAATTCCTGTTTAAAAGTTTGACCGATATAATCCCATATCTCCGTATAAAGCACTTCCGAAATATTCTCTAAACCCACCAGTTTACGTCCGGCTTCATTGACAAACAGCGTTTGGCCTTCGAGAGTAGCCATACCGATAAAATCGCTGCTATTTTCAATCAGCGATACAAATTTTTGTCGTTCTTCTTCTCCTTTTTTGCGTTCGGTAATGTCGCGCTTGACGCAGACGTGACAAATTATATCGCCGCTGTTGTTAATTACAGAATAGGCCGCCACGTCGATCGCCAGCGTGCGACCTTTTTTAGTAGAGTTGGTAATTTCGCCCCGAAAAGTTCCTGTTTTCGCTAAATTTTTGGTAATTGCCGAAAAGCGCTCGCCCGCCACCAGCGGCGGCGCTTCTGCTTCTAATTCCGCGTCTGTGTATTCTAGCAGCGATTGGTGAGCGCGATTTTGTTCGAGAAAAAACCCGTCAGCATCGATAATTACGATCGCATCATTGGAGTTTAAAAATATTTCTCGGTAAAGTTTTAATTTTTCCTCAGCTCGCTTGCGTTCGGTGATGTCCCTTTTGACGCTGACGTAACAAACCACATCCCCACCATCATTCAGAACCGCAAAAGCCGAAAGCTCCACCTCAACTATTCCCCTTTGCAAAGCCTTAATACAAGTCATTTCGCCTCGGTAACTCCCTGTTGCGGCCAAGCTTTGCAGCACCGATGCAAATGCGTGTTCTCCCATATGAGTTGCAGGGGTTTTTCCCCACAATTTCGACGAACTGTAACCCAGCAAAGCCGTGTGAGCTTGATTTGTTTCTAAGTAATAGCCTTGGGGGTCTAAAATGGCGATCGCATCGTTAGACTTTAAAAATATTTGTTGATAAAGTTGCAGCTTTAACTCAGCTTGTTTGCGATCGCTAATATCCGTGAATAAGCCATAATAAACTACTTCCCCCGATCCGAGCATTTCCGGCTGCGAATGCCCTTGCACCCATTTAAGTTTTCCCGACGGAGTGACAATTCTTCCTTCCCACCGCCAAGGCTGCAAATTTTCAGCAGAAAGCCTCAGCGAGTTAACAAAATCATCTCGATCTTCGGGATGAATCATCTCAACAATTACATTAATATCCTGCTGAGCCGCCTCCGGTTCTATTTCATACAATTCTCGACAGCCGGCGCTCACAAACGAGAAGCCCATCGAGCCGTCTGGATGCAAGTCAACTTGATATACCGTACCCGGTACGCTAGCAGTAATTTTTTGTAGTTTGGCTTGGCTTTGATTCCTGGCTTCATCTGTGGGCTGCAATTGAGTAATTTCGCGAGAAACACCCAAAACCGCAAATATATTACCCTGGGCGTCGCACAGTGGCAGTTTTTGCGTATCAAAGACGTGCTGTTTTCTGCCTTCAAAGGCGATCGCCTGGTAAGTATTGCGCACAATCTCCCCGGCGAGTACAGCTCGATCTTCCTCGCGGATACCCTTAATTAAACCATTGCGATCGCCAAATACTACTGTTTCTGAAAAACCTAATTCAAGATCGTCTTTGCCGATAATTTCCTCAATACTTATTCCCAAATATTCAGCAAAACTTTGATTGACCAAAATGTATCTAAAATTTCGATCTTTGGCAAAAACCCTGTCCGGCGAATCATCCATTAAAGCTCGCAATAATAATTCTTGACTTGGACAAGCCAGTGCCAAAGTATTTTCGTTTTTCCCCTTGACATCTATCGTTTTAGATGATAAGTTAACTAACGAATTTGCACAAATATGAGCAGCAGTGTGAAGCAAACAAAGGTGCTCAAAATTAAAACCACTTATCTGCTCTGCACCGATAAAAAATACTCCCAACAATTCTGCACTTTCATCGGAGTTAGCAGGCGCCATCAATACTGATTTAAACTGAGCAATTGGTGGCAAAGCGATGTTGTGTGCCCAGTCCCGATTTCCCGCGAGCCATTCAACGCGGGCGGCTTGCAATCGTGCTTTAATTTTGGCTGTGGTGCGAGCAGTTAAAGGCTGTGAGTGTTGCAGGTATATGCGATCGTCCGGTAGCGTCAAAAGTGCGTTAGCGAAGCCCGCCCCTACGGGGGCTGCGCCAACGAAGAGGATCGTCGAACCTGGAATCAGGCGATCGAGGTATTCCAGACAAGCAGACCAAATTTCATCAGCGCCATCGGCGAGTTGTACTTTTGCAGTAAGTTCGTTGAGAACTTGTAGCTCCAAGGTACGCTGGCGGACTTTTGCCTTGAGGCTGGCGGCTAGAATTTGCATAGCTCTCACCACACTGGTTTCCTGGTACTATAAGTATTAATTTTTAAACTTTTTTAAACGATGATCTTAAAACACATTCGGCGAAAAGACAACTTTTTTTATATTCACATTGCCTTCAACGCTAAAAAATAGTGGCGCGATCGGGAGCAAAGAGACACTGCTCAATGCAAGAGCTCCCGCTCCCGTTGCGACACCTCACCTCACACCCAAAGACAGATGCAAGATTCAGACTTCCGAGAAAGTTAAAACTCTCCAATTCATCTGTAGAGTCGATCGATAAACGGTGAAACTACCCCATTAAAATCACGTTATCGATCACATGGATCACGCCGTTATCAGCTTCAATATCCGCAGCGACAACAGTAGCATTTTTTACCTCAAAACCGTCCGAACAATCAATTTTAATCGGCGAACCTTCCAAGGAAGTAACAAAACCAAGTTTTGCCAAGTCAGCCTTCATAAACTTGCCCGAGACGACATGAAACGTCAAAATCCTGCTCAGTTGGGGAACATTCTGCACTAGGGTTGTGATAGTTCCTGGTGGCAACTTGGCAAAAGCATCGTCATTCGGTGCAAAAACGGTGAAAGGCCCCGGACTTTTGAGCGCATCTACCAAATTAGCCACTTTTACCGCTGTTACCAGAGTTTCAAAACAACCAGCACCTACGGCAATATCAACAATATCAGGCATTGTGTTTTACCTTATTTCCTAAAATTTCTCTACTAAGTATCGTAAACTGAACTGCGCAACAATACCTACCATGTTTGTTAAAATTGGTAATTCGTTTGATCGTTCGGACTTCAGTCCTCTCTTTTTTTGCGGACTAAAGTCCTGACTACGAACCTGTCCTCTCTTTTTTTACGGACTAAAGTCCTCGCTACGAACCTGGTTGGAAAAGGTTTGATCGTTCGGACTTCAGTCCTCTCTTTTTTTGCGGACTAAAGTCCTCACTACGAACCTGTCCTCTCTTTTTTTTGCGAACGAAAGTACTCACTACGAACCTGGTTGGAAAAGGTTTTATCGTTCGGACTTCAATTCTCTATTTTTTTTAGGACTTAAGTCCGAACGATCAAACCTCATAATAGTTATTTTACAGACACAATATTACTAACGGATTTGCACTTTAACCGCGCGGTACTTTTAAATTGCTACAAGACTGCTTGCGGTTGTGATACCCAAACCTCAGTTTCTAATTCTCCTACTTCAAACTTTAAGTTTTCTTCCTTATGAATTCTAAAACTGCCATACAGAATTGAAATTTCAAAGATGTCTGTATTAACAGTTGACAGTTGACAGTTGACAGTTGACAGCGAAGTTTTTAGGCTGGGGATTTAAGCCCCAGCCTAAAAACAATCCACTTAAAGGTGGGGGCTTAAATCCCCTGTGCTTTGGTCAGCACAGCAAGCTTGCGGTGAGCAGATTCGCCCAAATAAATCCCGAAAAATTCAGCTTCAAGTTCGCCGACTTCCTCTTCATCGTGTACAGTCCACCTGATATCGCGACAGTCTTTGAATGCCAGCACATAAGGTAATCTTTCTTCAGGATTGTAGACGCATTCGATTAATACTTCGTTGCCCCACAAAGATACTTTGACATTTGTAACTAAAGATGTCAATCTACCCAAGCCCAGCAAGTTATAGTCATCTTTCCAATCACTCATTTAAATTGCTACAAGACTGCTTGCGCTTGTGATATTAAAACCTCTGTTTCTAATTCTCCTAGTTGTGGATTTAAATCCTCTCCCTTATCAATACTAAAACTGCCATACAAAATTGAAATTTCAAAAATATCCGTATGGATTAAAGCTGCTTTCCGGTGCGCGTCTTCACCCAAATGAATGCCAATTAAATCAGCTTCAGGATCTTGTACATCTTCTGGATGGAAAACCTCCCAACTGATATCTCGGCAGTCATGAAATACGATAGTATAAGGCAATCGATCCCGTGTAGGATCGTAAATACATTCAAATACAATTTCATTTCCCCAGAAAGAGACATTGACATTGGTTACTAGGGATGTCAGTTCACCTAAATTAAGCAAGTTGTAGTCATCCGGCATATTAATCCCTCACTTTTTCTCCCGTATTGTGTGTCCCCAGAATTTGGTTGCCAAACTCATCGCGTGTTTTGACCAAGCTGCCGTCTTTATCAAGACGTAAACCTTTGTTTATTTTTCTGCCATCTGAACCGTATCTAGGCGCTGGGGTGCGTATAACTTCACCATCAGTACGAATATTGACTCGCGAACGATCGGCAAATTCGTATTCAAGATAACCACCTTTAGTCGGTCTGATTTCTGCACCCAGTCCGCGTAAAAAGTCATCGACTTCTTGGCGTGTCATCCCAGTTAAGTCTCCAAATTCCGATGCAGTTCCATTTCCTCCAGCTCCCTGACTCGGCATTGCCAAGTTTCCTCACCAACCATTGGTGGTTTAAGTTTAACACAATACATTTTGCGGGACACAACATCGTTATGTCCCTAGGGATTTTCTGTATCGAAACACGTTTAACCCCAGCGCGAATGCTGATAAGCGGCATAAGTATCAAACAAAGCACCCACCAAACCAAAAGTTAGACCAATCACCAAAAATCCCTGGAGGGGACAGCCACTGCCGAAAGTAGCTAAGAACTGCAAAATCAGGTCTTCCCCAGAACGACCAACTCCTTGGAGAGCAGGCACGAGACCGATTAACGAAAAGCTAGTCAATCCTGCACCGATTAACAATAAGGGAGCGATAAAGCTCAACAGGCTCGTCAAGAGCACAGAGCGCAGAAAATTAGGAAAGATGCTCATAATAGTTAGTAAATTCAGCTAAACTGCCGAAAGGTGCAAGCAAACAAAACTTGTCCTTTTCTACGATAGGCAACGATCGCCCTCCGCGACCAATTCGTCAAAAATCTTAAATGTTAGAGAGAAAACTTGTTTAAGATTTGTAGATATATCTCATTTTTTGCAGTTGTTCTACAGTCAAAATTCCTTGAGCACCACCACACCATCGAGCCTCAGTTTGTGGAGTCAGCGCTTGTTTGCAGCCATTTTATTGGGCGGCCAAGTCATGCTGCACTTGCTGACTCGGAAAATTAACCGCCGCAACACCCTTGACCAAATGGCAGCAGTCGGCCCGGAATCTCTGCTGATTGCTTTGCTGACGGCGGGTTTTGTCGGCATGGTATTCACGATTCAGGTAGCGAGGGAGTTTATTAATCTCGGCGCTGGGAATGTCGTCGGCGGCGTTTTGGCTTTGTCTTTGACTCGCGAACTCGGCCCCGTCTTAACAGCCGTAATCGTGACGGGACGGGTTGGTTCGGCTTTTGCGGCGGAAATTGGCACGATGCAGGTCACAGAGCAGATAGATGCCCTGCTGATGCTCAGAACAGACCCGATCGACTATCTAGTAATTCCCCGCGTCATCGCTTGCTGTTTGATGCTGCCAATTTTAACCATATTGTCTCTTGTGACGGGCATCGCCGGCGGACTGCTGATTGCGACGACAATGTACGGCATCTCTCAAACTGTGTTTTTAGAATCAGTCCGCCATTTCCTGAGTTTATGGGATATTTGCAGCGCGGCAATTAAGGCTTTTGTGTTCGGTGGTTTGATTGCTGTAATCGGTACTAGCTGGGGTTTGACGACCACTGGCGGCGCAAAAGGCGTCGGACAATCGACTACGACGGCGGTGGTGACTGCTTTGCTGGCTATTTTTGTGGTTAACTTTTTGATGACTTGGCTGATGTTTCAGGGCACGGGCTCTAGCGTACTCAAAGGCTTATAAGCTGCTAGGAAACGGTAAAATAGCAAGTATTGACAAAATTAGTTTAACTTAAGCCCATGACTATAACTGCTGATTCGACTACGCCGACAAGTACGATCGAACTCGCCCCGAGTTTCACGATTCCCACAGTCCTGTTACTGGCGGCGATACCGCTGCTGTTCGTGCAGAAGTGGGTGAGTTTGCCCTTGGCGCTGTTCGGCTTGTTTCTGATGTACCAAGCCGCCACCATCCGGCTACAATTCACTCTCACCGATTTGGACATTTATCGATCGTCCAACTTAATCCGCAAGTTTCCTTTCCGAGAATGGCAAAATTGGCGGATATTTTGGCCCGCTGTGCCAATTTTGTTCTATTTCAAAGAAATTAACAGCATTCACTTTCTACCGGTTCTATTCGATCGTAAAATGCTACAGACTTGCTTAGAACAGCGCTGTCCCCGTCAAGACTGAAAAAGTTGTTAATTTTAAATTTTTAACTTTTCCGTGCCCCAAGCCGAACCAAATTTCCCATGAATCCAGACGAATCTCCAACCCAAGAACCGCAAACACAACCAGCCGCTGATGGCGAACCAACTTCACCTGTGAATGAGACGGATAACCAACTTCCATCTCAGACAGGGGATTTGTCGATCGACATTCAAGAAGTGCCAGCCCAACAAGCGCTAGAAGCAGACCCCTGGGGCGAGGAAGATAGCGCCCTCGCCCAATTCGTGGACGAAGCAAGCGCCGCAGCCCAAATTGGGGCCAATCCCGACGATGGCGCATCAGAAAGTTCGATCGAGCAAAGTTCGCCAACCACAGACTCACAGCCAACAGCAACCGCAGAAACGGTAACAGACATCCCTGAAAATACTACCGAACAGTTGGCTTGGCGAGTCAAAGAATTGCAGCAGCAAGAACAAGATTTGACTGAAAGAATTGCCACCTTGGAAGCCGACAAAGCCAAGGCTTTAGAAACGTTGGGCGAGACTCAAATGTCGATCGGGCGTTTGGTACAAGACGGCTTGATTCAACTAGATAATCGAAAACAAGCACTACAAATCGAAGTAGAAAAATTGGAACGGCGGCGCGATCGAATTCAAAAGGAAATGCGGACAACTTTTGCCGGCGTTTCCCAAGATTTAGCAATCCGAGTCCAGGGTTTCAAAGACTATCTAGTCGGGAGTTTGCAGGATTTAGCCGCCACCGCCGAGCTCTTAGATTTGACGCCGCCGGTGCAAGAAACTCCCAAGCAAATTTCTGCCGACGAATCTCAATCCTCAGCAGCAATAAATCCCAAATTTGCCGAACAGGGATTTCAAGAACAAGCCAAACAAATTCGCCGCATCCTCGATCAATACCGGACTCTCCCCGACTATTACGGCCCGCCTTGGCAACTCCGCCGCACCTTTGAACCAATCCACGCGGAACGAGTTTCTAACTGGTTTTTCACCCAAGGAGGAAGGGGCGCTTTGCGGACTATGGGTTCGCGGTTGCAAAATATCTTGATTACTTCGACAATTATTTCTGTGCTCAGAAGCGTCTACGGCGGACGCGTACGGACTTTGGTGCTCGCAAACAGCCCCGAACGTTTGGGAGAGTGGCGTCGGGGTTTGCAGGACTGTTTGGGCATTACTCGCAGCGATTTTGGCCCGGAACGTGGCATTATTATGTTTGAGTCTGCGGAGGCTTTGGCTCAAAAAGCCGATCGACTGGTGAAAGATGGAAAGTTGCCGTTAATTGTGATTGATGAAACTGAGGATTTAATTAGTTTGTCAATGCTGCAATTTCCGCTGTGGCTAGCCTTTGCTCCCGATCCGCAAAGTTTGATGACTGCTAAGGATTTTTAAAGAAGGAAGAAGGAAGAAGGAAGAAGGAAGAAGGAAGAAGGAAGAAGGAAGCAAAGACATCTTCATAAATTAGTTTTAATTTCTTGTAATCCAAGAACTAAATTTAATTTAGGAAGATGTCACCTCCCAGCAGGTTGAAAAATTATCGTTAAGTTTGTAGTGAGGACTTTAGTCCTCAAAAGTAATCAAGGATGGAATTTATTATGGGTGGGTGGTTGAGTTTAAATGCAGCATTGTTAATAGCAGCTTATTTGCTGGGATCGATTCCGACTGGGTACGCCTTGGGTAAATGGATGCTGGGAATTGATATTCGCGAAGTGGGTTCGGGTTCGACTGGTGCGACTAATGTACTCAGGACTTTGGGGAAGTGGCCGGGGTTGGGGGTGTTGCTGGTTGACGTGTTGAAGGGCGTAAGTGCGATCGTCCTAATCCGCTACATTTACTCTCTAGAGTTTACCAGCCAGCTAGCAACCGCCGCAGGTTTAGAAAATACTGCAACAATCATCCCTTGGATGGCAACTTTAGCAGGTTTGTTTGCTGTTTTAGGACACAGCAAATCTATCTGGCTGGGGTTTACCGGCGGTAAATCTGTGGCGACAAGTTTGGGAGTTTTGCTTGGCTTGTACTGGCCTGTTGGTTTGGGAACTTTCGGGATTTTTGGAATAGTTTTTGCGGTGTCGCGAATTGTTTCTTTAAGCTCGATTATCGGAGCAATTAGCGTTTGTGGATTGATGTTTGCTTTACATCAACCGCTGGCTTATGTATTGTTTGGAATTGCGGGCGGCGTGTTTGTGATTGTGCGGCACCGCAGCAATATTCAGCGTTTGTTGAATGGTACGGAACCGAGAATTGGAGAGAAATTGGAAACAGCAGCTAGCGATTGATAACTATGTCATTTCCAGTTGATTACCATAACAAAAACGCTTCGTTCGTAGTGGGGGGGGTTTTGGGCCGGCGGGGGGCGGGCCAAAGTTGGGCCCGCGGGAGGTTATTTTTTGGGGGGTTAGGGACGGCCAGTTGTTAACCC
>JAJAYT010000045.1 GCA_026786085.1 Microcoleus sp. CAN_BIN18
AGTATAGAAATTTTGAATGCAGAAAAAGCTAAAGGACGGGAGTTTGATGCTTGCGTAGCTTTTCGGATATTTGAGAATAATGGGACATCTCGGTTAGAAGAGATTTTTCAATGGTACACATTACTAACGCGCCCTCGTTCTCGCTTATTAGTGGTAGCAACTACAGAAGAATTAAATAGAATTGGTAGGAACTACTTTGAATGTTGCGAAACTATTGATTCGGCACAAGCTGCTAGTTGGATTACTGAATTTGCGAGTGGTGTTGACATAAATCTGCTCAGAGATAACGTTCAAGAAACTCAAGAAAAATTGCTGAAAGGCTGTGACAACTATGGGCATCCATACTTGGATACTTATTTTGTTTTAAATTTAGCTAAAATTGAAAATGAAAATGAAAATGAAAATCTTTACAAATGGGAGCAAAAAGCAATCAATAGATTACAGCAGTCTTCTAATTCTTTACAAAGAAAATTAAAAAATGTTCCGAGTGATAATATTTCTCTACGCTGTTTGCTGTTACGGGCAATGAACTGTTCTTGGCAAGCAGTTGAGGAAGCGTCTTGTTTTCAAAATAGTAATGAGAAGGAATATCAACGTTTAGTTGAAAGTATTGCCAAAGATTTAGAACACAAAAATTTAGTCTATGAAGCAGCGCGAGTCCGTGAGAAAATAGGGCAACCTATACCGAAAGATTTTCCTTTGTCTGATAAAATAGCCAATCGTTCTGGTTCTTTGGTATCGTTACTCTGTCAGGCTATGCTCGATCGCCCTTTTCCAGATGCGTTAGACAAATAGACTGAAATAATTTATTATGAAGTGACTGTAATAGAGGTAAGTTGTGAAAATGCAAAATGATCTTGAAATAGCCGAGCAACTCGAACTTCTCTGGGAAAAGATTAGTGAGGGTATCACAGAAGCTAATAAGGTGCTTGAGCAAGTAAGAAAAGTTGAGCTAGATGTATCCAGTGCGGAAAAGGTGAACGCGGAAATAGCAGAAGTTATTGAGGTAGAGACATCCCGTGCGAAAAGCGAATTTGAGCTAGAGATATCCCGTGCGAAAAGCGAATTTGAGGTAGAGATATCCCGTGCGATAAGTGAAGTTCAACCAGAGATATCCCGTGCGGAAACGGCGAAAGCAGAAATCGCAAAAGTTATCAAGGTGGAGATATCCCGTGTAGAAACGGCGAAAGCAGAAATCGCAAAAGTTATAGAGGTGGGGATATCCCGTGCGAAAAGTGAATTTGAGCTAGAGATGTCCCGTGCGAAAAGCGAATTTGAGGTAGAGATATCCCGTGCGATAAGTGAAGTTCAACCAGAGATATTCCGTGCGGAAACGGCGAAAGCAGAAATCGCAAAAGTTATCAAGGCGCAGATATCCCGTGTAGAAACGGCGAAAGCAGAAATAGCAGCATTTGAGTCTTTAATCAAGGAAATAGGGGGATCTGCGGGTTTAAAAAAGCTGTGCCACGAGCTTCAGGAAGGGCGCGAGGTGGCGTTTAAACTTGAGACATATCATCAGCAAGAAAAGCAGAAGCTGTTGTTAGAAAACATGGATAAACAGCAAAAGGACTTGATCAGGCAAGGAAAACAGGAGCAAGAAAAGCAGAAGCTGTTGTTAGAAAACATGGGTCAACAGCAACAGCAATTGATCTGGGAAGGAAAACAGGAGCAAGAAAAGCAGAAGCTGTTGTTAGAAAAAATGGGTCAACAGCAACAGCAATTGATCAGGCTAGGACTACTGACAATTTTTATAGTCTCAGTGTCGGTTTTGTTAATTTCACTGATTAAGTGATAGTAACTGTCGGCGTTTTTCCAACAGGTGTCTAATAATTAAGATATTTTAGCCCAAAACATTTTACAATAGTTGTGTATTAATTGAGTTTGTATAGGTCTAAGTCGTGGCTATAAAAATTGGTTTGCTGGGATTGGGTACAGTTGGCGCGGGAACAGCAGAGATTTTGCTCTCCCCAGATGGCCGCCATTCGCTGTTGCAGGAATTGGAAATCTATCGGGTGGGGGTGCGCGATATTTCTCGAACTCGGTCTTTACAATTGCCGGAAAATGTGCTGACAACTGACCTAGAGGCGATCGCCACTGACCCGGAAATTGATATTGTAGTAGAATTGATTGGCGGATTGGAACCGGCGCGATCGCTCATTCTGCAAGCGATCGCCAACGGTAAGCACGTAGTCACCGCCAACAAAGCAGTTATCGCCCGCTATGGTAGTGAAATCTTCGACGCTGCTAACGAAAAAGGCGTTTATGTAATGCTAGAAGCTGCTGTCGGCGGTGGCATTCCAGTCATTCAAACCCTCAAACAATCTTTAGGTGCAAACCGCATCAAAAGTGTGACGGGCATCGTTAACGGGACAACTAATTACATCCTGACGCGGATGCAGACAGAAGGTGCAGACTTTGGTGAAGTGCTCGCGGACGCTCAGCAATTAGGTTATGCTGAAGCTGACCCTACAGCGGATGTAGATGGATTAGATGCGGCTGATAAAATTGCTATTTTAGCCTCGTTAGCTTTTGGTGGACGCATCAAATTAGCAGATATTCACTGCGAAGGTATCAGACAAGTTAGTGCGGCTGATATTGACTACGCTGACAAGCTGGGATTTGTGATTAAATTGTTGGCTATTGCTCAAGAAACTTCCCAAATTTCCGAGCAAAATGGGGATGCAGAAGGGGAACTTCTCTCGATTCGGGTGCATCCTACTTTTGTGCCGAAAACTCATCCGCTGGCGAGTGTCAATGGGGTTTATAACGCAATTTTAGTCGAAGGAGATGCGATCGGGCAATTGATGCTGTACGGGCGCGGTGCCGGGGCTGGGCCCACAGCTAGCGCGGTGGTATCGGATATTTTGAATGTGGCGGCCATCCTGAAAACTGAAACTGTTCCGATTCCCCATCCTTTGCTAAGTTGCACTCACCAACACTACTGCAAAATTGCCGAAATGCAGGAACTTGTGACTCGCTTTTACGCGCGTTTTCTGACGGGGGATACTCCGGGGGTAATTGGCAAACTCGGCACTTGTTTCGGCAATCACAAAGTGAGTTTGGAATCAATCGTGCAAACGGGAATTCACGGCGATTTAGCAGAAATTGTGGTTGTGACTCACGATGTTAGGGAGGGGAATTTTCAGCAAGCACTTGATGAAATTCGCGCGATGGAAGCAGTCGATAGTATTGCGAGCACGTTGCGAGTTTTGTAAGGATTGCACAAGGTTCGTAGTGAGGACTTTAGTCCTTCTTATTGCGGACTAAAGTCCTCACTACGAACCTTTTTTAGATTGTTTTTAGTTTAGTATGGATTAATAAAATTGAATTTTGTCGATCGCCCTACAGGAAGGCACTTACTAGATTCCGTCTACGAAAAATTTGCCAAACCCCAACTACATGATACTTTTAAACCCAATAATCCGTCAATTTACATTCGGCACGAGTTGGGGCAAGTTGTTGATGGAGATTATACCATAGAAAAAGTGTTTGAAGACTCTCGCACTGGTTTTTATGCTGAAAGTCGGGTTCCCAATTCTGGCAATCATCCACCCGTACTCGTGATTCGCGGATACGGTTCGTGGTATCCTTTCGATCGCGTTTTGGAAGATACGCCCGATGTATTTATGGCAAAACTAGAACGTCAGTTAAAATCGGCCGAGACTGTAGGCGCTATTGATTGGATCAAACAGCACTTTCACAGCGGAAATCCGGCTGATGTGATCGGAGAAAGTTTGGGCGGCAAAGTTGCTCAACAAATTGTAGCAAAATACCCGGACTATTTGCGATCGACTGTAATTTTTAATTCTTTGGGCGTTGCGGAAAAGTTGGCTGAAACTTCCACCGCTAAAAATGTTTTTCACTACTTTACTTTAGGCGAAAGGTATGCTTTCTGGGCAAATGAAGGCGATTACATACCGGGAACGATTTTTGTGATTTCCCAGCAAGGGGAAAACTGGTGGTATAAAATCGAAGAGGCGACCGTCCGAATAGCCCGTTTTGAAGGCAAGTTTCCTAAAAGGCGAGTCCTGGTGGTAATATTGGCTCAGTGGCTGTTGTTAAATCGGCATAATGCGATCGTCCTCAACAACCAAAAGCCGGTAGTCGTTGAGATCGATCGCACTCAATTACAAATTTTCCGAAAAAACCGCTTTACCTAAACTCAGATCAAAGCCTTTGATACCGCAGGTGGCTCATTTTCCCGCGCTGCGACGGCGAGTACCAGACAAAGCGCTGCGATCGCTTTTTCCCACTCTTGCTTGACGGCGGTGGGTTGAACCTCATCAAAGGCGCTAACCAAGCGAGGAATCGATCGATCTAACGCAAGTCTAGGAATCGATTTGTGCAATTCAACTAAACGAGTTAAACTTTCTTGATTCTTCAGAAAACCGACTACCCATTTGGTAGCATGATCGGGACTATCTGGGATATTTTTAATCCCTAATTCTGTTTGCAACCAGTCATAAAAAGCTGGAAGTTTTTGGGATAAAACAGCGCCAGCAGTAGGCAAACTTTCTTTGAGTAAAGCAGTATCCAGACTTCCCAAGAGTTGATTTAATTCCGGTGAATCCAGCAAGCTAGTTAATGGGAGTGAAAGCAGGGCTTCGGAAGCATCAGGGGATAAATTCAAAGTCCGAGAAAATGTTTGCAGCATTGGAAAGTATCTAAGAATGATGACGCTTTCACTATAACAATAACGCCCCTCAATGAATATGAGCTAACTCATATTAGCACTTTTGATTAGGAATAATTAAATTGAACCAATTTTTTTAGGCTAGCAACTCATCGACGGCAATACTCAAACCAGGCAAAACTATTTGAGTGCTGACGACTTCACCTCTGGCAAATAAAAGTCTCTGCTGTTGAGTAACAACAACAATCCATTGACTCTCTGGAAGTACCAGCCAGATTTCTTGACAGCCGGATTCCAAGTATTCATTAGTTTTAGCAAATACTTCTTCCGCTTTATCGGTAGGAGAAATAATTTCAGCAATCAACGGGAAACTTTGAGGAAGTATGGTAAAATCGTTAAATTGAGCGACTAATTCTGGTGTCAAGTAAGAAACATCAGGACAGCGACCTCTCCCTACTGTACGGCAACCTGTTTCTGTGTAAACTTCTCCACCCTGTCCGCTGGAAATTGCGTAATTTCCCCAATAGCGGGATAACCGAGATTGAATCCGACCAGTTTTTGCTGTCATGCCGTTTTTTTCCACTAATTCTCCATCTACCCATTCTGTGCTGTTAGGCGGGTTTTCCATCCATTCTTCTAGGGAAATACGCGGAGATTCAATAACTTGAATTTCCCTTGATTCGATGAGTGAACTTACCATGTGAGTCAATCCTCTTATATTTGTACTATCTCACAATTTGAGTGATGTATCACGCACGATCGAGCGACGATCGGGTTGGTTGATAAGAAAATTGGTTTGTAGTGAGGACTTTAGTCCGCATTTATGAAGGACTGAAGTCCTCACTAGGAACCTATATCTGAATATTCTAAACAAATTCTCCTTTCGCCACCATCACAACTTTACCACCAACCAAAACCTCTATTTCGCCCTGATTTCTTTGAGCTTTCAACAACAGCAGTGAAGGTCTACCAATTTCATAACCCTGTTCGACTCTCACATCAATCTTTGCTTCCCCACAATAATCATATTCTACCAAATATCCAGCCAAACAGCCATTGGCACTGCCCGTCGCCGGATCTTCGGGAATTCCTAATGAATGAGCAAAAACCCGGACATTCAAATCATTAACGTCGCTGTAAGTCTCCGGGCAGAAGATTAAAAATTCTTTGGCTGCTGTGGTATTAATCAGTTCAAAATATTTCTCTAAGTTGACTTGAGCTTTTTTGAGGGATGCGAGAGTTTTCAGCGGGACAATTATAAACGGCACTCCCGTAGAAACTTCTTGAATTGGGAAGTTTGCATCGATTTCATCTGGTTTTAAATTTAGAACATTTGCGAGAGTTTCGGTTGGCAAAACTTGACCGAATGTTGGCGAGTTTTGTCGCATCCACAAAATATCTGCCGATTCATGGCGATAATTAAAGGTGACAGGAATTTGACCGATCGCTAAATTGAGTATTACCCGATCGACCTTTTGCCCAATTATCTCTTGTTGTAACACAAACGCAGTCCCCAAAGTCGGATGACCGGCAAATGGCAATTCCTTCTTGGGCGTGAATATCCGCACGTCGTAGCCGTTATTTCGGGGATTGGGCGATCGAATAAACGTGGTTTCGGAATAATTGATTTCCCTCGCGATCAGCAGCATTTCGGCCTCTGAGAGCTCGGCAACTCCAGCGCCGCAAAATACAGCTAGCTGATTGCCAGCATATTTTGACTCGGCAAACACATCAACTATATAAAAATTCATAGTTCCCTCTTTTAAGATTTAGAAGACCGGGCGATTGAAATCGCGTCTATACAAACAAAACCCGCCGACGCGGGTTGAATACCAGGCGCTTAAAATTACGTTATCTTCTCTTTGTCCGCGGAGGCGGACATTGTTTGTGTAGACGCGATTTCAATCGCCGACTCTTATCGACACTATTTCAAACAGCGAATTGCCTGCAACATTCCCCTGGCTTTACTGAGAGTTTCTTCATACTCCATGTCCGGGTTAGAATCGGCCACCAAACCAGCACCGGCTTGCACAGAAACCGAATGTTTATCGCCGCCATGCGATCGCACAACCATAGTCCGAATTGCGATCGCACTATTCAACTGTCCCTCAAAATCATAAAATCCGTAAACCCCAGAATAGGGGCCACGGCGACAACCCTCCAACTCGTGCACAATTTCCATCGCCCGAATCTTCGGAGCACCGCTAACCGTACCCGCCGGAAAACCAGCTTTCAACAAATCCCAAGCCGTCTTATCCTCAGCCAATTCTCCTATTACATTGCTCACAATGTGCATCACATGAGAATAACGCTCAATTCCCATCAATTCATCAACTTTGACAGTACCGTTTTTGCAAACTCTGCCTAAATCGTTCCTGCCCAGATCGACTAACATCACGTGTTCCGCAATTTCCTTCGGATCTTGCAACAATTCAGCAGCCAAAGCATCATCTTGTTCAGGAGTTTCCCCCCGGCGGCGCGTACCAGCAATCGGCCGCAAAGTAGCAATCTTTTTGCCATCCGCAGTATTTTCTGCCTTCACCATAATCTCTGGACTCGAACCGATAATCTGCCAATCTCTGAAATTAAAATAAGCCATGTACGGAGAAGGATTAATTAGACGCAAAGAACGGTAAAGTGCAAAAGGATCGCCGCTATATTCAGCCTCCAGCCGCTGCGAAATTACTACCTGAAAAATATCTCCGGCTGTGATATAATCCTTGGCTTTCAAGACATTTGCACAATACTTGTCGCGGGTGATATTGCTGGTGTAAGCTAATTCTGTATTTTCACTTGTGGAACGGGCATCTTGCCCGTCCTTATCTGTTGTGGAACGGGCATCTTGCCCCTCCTTATTGGTTGTGGAACGGGCATCTTGCCCGTAACTCGGCGGAGTCCATTCTATCAGAGTAGATTGCTGGGAAAGCGGCGATTTCAGCTTATTAACCAACTGAGAAACCCGATCGCACGCTGCCCCATAAGCCTCAGCCAAATCAACGCCAGTCTCGCGCAAATCCGCATAGGCGACGGCCCAAATTTTCCGCTTCACCTGGTCAAAAATCAGCAAATTATCAACCTGCATCCACAACCCATCCGGCAAATCATCCTCACTCGCTGGGTGCACCGGAACTCGCGGTTCAATCCACTTAATTAACTCGTAACCCCAAAAACCGAATAACCCGCCAATTCCCGGCGGTAACTGCGGCAATTTAACAGGTTTGTAAGGCTGCAAACACTCGGTTAAAGCGGCAAACGGATCGCCCGTAAATACTTTTTCGGAACCATCGCGATAAACTTGAGTTGTGCGATCGCCCCTAGCCTCCAAAATCCACAACGGATCGCACCCTAACAAACTATAACGCCCAACCTTCTCCCCACCTTCCACCGACTCCAGCAGAAAACTGTAAGGTTGACCCGCACAAACCCGATACCACGCAGACACGGGCGTATCCAAATCGGCAACCCATTCTTGATACACGGGCACAAAAT
>JAJAYT010000046.1 GCA_026786085.1 Microcoleus sp. CAN_BIN18
AATTATGAGCCACAATTAGGACACGGCAGTGTCCAAGAAGTGTCAACACTCGCCTGAAAGCCTTGATAAATCTAGTTTCTACCTGAGTCCACATCCCCTAGCCTGCGTTAAGAAGGAGGACTTTAAGAAAACTCTTGTACCCCCCAACCGAAGCAGGCTGAGGGGCTTCAGTCTTCTAATTAAAGCCGCACAATGTATTTAGAAGGTTTAGCAGGTACTTTTCCTTCTTTGGCCATCACTTGGTAAATCATGGCTGCTACTTCGGCGCGAGTTGCTGTGCGGTTTGGTTGCAAAAGTTGGCGCTTCGGATGATTGACAACAATCCCGGCTTCTGTCGCTGCTGTCACTTTGTTGACTGCCCATTTCGGGACTTTTTTTCTGTCTGTATAAACTTCTAAAGTTTTGGTTGCTTTCGTTGACGGTTTCAAATTCAAACCACTGGCTAAAGCTGCAATTACTTCTACACGGGTAACTGGTTTGTCTGGACGGAAGGCATTGTCAGGATATCCTTTCATATATCCTGTTTTGACGGTATAGTCAATGAAATCAGCGGCCGGATTGCTGGATTTTACGTCTTTAAAGTCAAGGGATTTTCGGCGCGGTTCTTTGTTGGACATTCCTTGAATTAATCTGGCTAATTCTGCTCTGCTTATCGGTTCGTCGGGACGAAATTTGCTGTCGGTGAAATCAGCAAAGATTTTGCGATCGACTAAAGCGACAATAAACGGACGCGCCCAATATCGATCGGGAACATCGGAGAGTTTGATGGGGCCAACTTTTGCGTTACTGGCTTTTGGTTTGATCGTTGCTGGGGCTGGTTTTTTTGGCGCAATTGACTGTTTTGGTTCAACACTAACCGGAGGCAAAATCAGAGGAATTGGAGTGACAATTTCCGGTATAGGTGCAACAGTTGCTGGAGCAGGAATTGGCAAGGTCGCAGGCGATCGCACTTCCGAATTCGGTGCGGCGGGTGCTAATATAGTTGGACTATTCGGTGTCACAACAGGTTGAGAAAAAACCGCTGGGAATTGCCAATTTTTAGTGGCGCTCAATCCCGAGGTACTTCTGCCTGTTACCCAAAAGAAAATTGCTCCGATCGTGCCGAAGGCAATGACGATCGCAATCAATTCATCGAATCCTAAAGGTTTTTTTTCTCTTGACGGGGGCTGTGAAGAAGACATACTTGTCACCTACATACTGATGTAGAAATTAAATCACATATTTTTGAGTCTGGTAGCGATCGTCAATTCCGGCTGCACCGGAATGATCAGCGAGGACACTCAAGATGCTGTTTCCCTAGGATAAAATCACGGTAGGAAACGGCATCTTGAGTGTCCTGATTTCTTTCTTCGCAATCTCCAACTCAGCGCCTTCTGCCGCCCCCGGAAGAACGACTCGGTTGACGAGAACTCCTGCCGCTACCAAAACTCGGACTACGCTTTTGCGGGGAAGTTGAATTGGGCGATCGCCTTAAAGTGCTGCCGCCGTAACCCGAACCGGTCGATCGATTGGCCCCAGGGGCTGCTGGGCGTCTTGCTGGCACGTTCGAGGTGGGCGATCGCAAGCGGCCGGTCGTCCTTAAAACTTGACGGTTTCTCACCGCAGCAGGCGGGGCTTGGTAGCGAGTTTGATATTGGTTAACAGCTTGACCGTAAGTGTTCCCATACCCGCCATATCCGTTCATAATCCCCGGCTGATACATAGGCGGCATATAATATCGCGGTGTAAATAACAAACTGCCGATCGCCTGACCGGCGATCGCCCCAGCAAACGGAGCCCAGAAGCCCGATTGCTGCCGCACCACCACCGTTTGCGGCTGACCTGTTTGAGGATTAGCAACAGTTTCAGTAACGTTATGAACGTACTCAATTTTAAAATCTTCTGTCAAATGCAGGCTCGCATTATTGTTATCAATTTTTAGATAACTTTTCTTGCCAGCCGATATTTCTTCCGCCGTCAAACGAGCCATTTGTAAATCGGTACTGCGGTAAACTGGCGTAGTGCCGGGGGGAGTATTTAGCAACATCAAACTGTACTCGCCATCACCATCGTCGTAGGTAGCTTGCTGTACGGGATATTCCCCTTGACTCAAGTTATTCTTTGGTGAAGTACGCACCCTGTTAATCTCCTGATTTGCAGCAGGATTTGTCGGAGCTTGGACTGTAGGAGAACCGCAGGCGGTTGTCGTCACTAACAAAATTACAGCCATCAAATAAACTGTCAGTTTTCGCAGCATAATCAATAATGTTTGCTCATTGGTTATTGGTCATTGGTCATCAATATGCTTAGAGTTGACGCTTTTTTTGTTTGTCATTGCGAGGAACGAAGCAATCGCAGTGTCTGTTTTGGGAGCATCTCAGTTTTCCATAATAGTGCTGTCCTCGATCGCGAGTTGCACAATACGCGAGCGGGGACAGCACTCAAACAAAACAAATGCTTTTTACAAAAATGAGATGCACCCTCGGTTTTTTACTCTTGTTTTCCCGATCGGACTGTTTGAACTCAAGCGTATTTCTTGATCAATAATTCCCTCCATACCCCAATACGGTTTACTTAAGACGATCTGGTAAAAAATTATGAAAAATAAATACTGCGATTGCTTCGTTCCTCTCTTCGGACAATCTTAAGTGAACCGTATTGCTCCATACCCGATCGCACTTTAGACTAAACTCCTGATTGATTAACCGGAATAGGATTGAAGTCCTTACTACAAACCTTTTTTATTTTTACTCTTTTATTTGAGAGCGCGTCGATTCAAATTATTTGTGAGGATAGCGAATTGTCTTCGCCGATCGCCAATTCGCTTTTTTTTATTTTTCTCATCTTTAAAGGGGAATGAGTTCTGGGAAATTGACCAAAAGTTGGTCGTTGTTAAGTTCGTCTCCCAACTGTGCGGGAGAAAAGTGAACTTGCACGGCTCGCAGCCTTTCCTGGTACTGTAAATTAATCAATTCTTTTAAACCAGCTTTCAGCGCGCCCATGTCAGCGAGGTCTGTTTCTAGGGCTGGAACTTCGCCTTCATAAGCAACTGTCAGCATTACTACGACATTTCTAGTTACGGGCAAAGACAACGGGGAATTTTTATCGTCAGCAGATGTGCTGTATTGAGGTTCGCTGAGATAGCGATCGGCTGAATCAGTGAAAAGTTCATCCACATAATCGCCCGCTTCGCCTTCATTCCAAAAAACATCGCCTTCATTAGCGGCTGCTTGCCAGTAGTTGTCATACTGTAACAAGTGATTGCAAATTTCTACAAGGCCTTCTCCCAAAACTGTTACATCGCCATCGGCATCAATTGCTTCTCTGGCGGTACTGTTGAGAACTCCTAAAATCGGTGCAACTTCTTCACCTGTTAGCTGAACGAACACGCGACAAACTGCTAATCTAGTTTTACCTGTAATTTGATTGAATCGATCGCGCAAACCACTCATAAAAAAACTCGGTAAGTAGGAAACTCAGCGGCTTTAGCCCTGAGAGGGAAACAACGCGGGTGGTTTTAACCACCGTGAATCTTTCCATTACCGCCTTGGGATTGTTTGACTAGATGTACTTTTGTAATGTACTTTCAATGGGACAATTACCATTTCAAGCTTCACAATCCTGTACGCATAATGGTTGCCTTTGTTGGGCCTCCCTTGCGGGGTAACGT
>JAJAYT010000047.1 GCA_026786085.1 Microcoleus sp. CAN_BIN18
CCAACACCCGTGACGACTCCGACTCCGGTTTCGGATGTTTGCCTGCTAGAAGGCCTCAACGCGCCGCAAATCGACCCTGGGGCGATCGTCCCCAACCCCATCCAACAAACTTTCAACGGCGATGACGGTAACAATTTGATTATGGGCGGAGGCATCAACGAGTCGATTAACGGACTTGCGGGCGACGACACTCTCTACGGAATGGGTGGTAATGACAACATTGACGGCGGTGCCGATAACGACTTGCTTTTCGGCAATGAAGGTAACGATTTGATCCAAGGTGGAAGTGGTAGCGATACCATCTACGGCGGCAAAGACAATGACACCGTTGTTGGTGGCGATGACAATGATTTTCTCAGGGGAGATTTTGGCAAAGATACAGTTGCCGGCGGTGTTGGCAACGACACGATTTTCGGAGGCAAAGATGACGATATCTTGCTCGGAGAAGACGGCGACGACTACATTTTAGGCAACTTAGGAAAAGACACAATTAATGCTGGCAACGGCAACGATATTGTGTTTGGAAATGAGGAAGCCGACTTGCTTTTTGGTAAAGCTGGAAATGACACCATGTACGGAGGCAAAGATAGCGATAGTCTTGATGGCAGTGATGGCAACGACTTACTGTTTGGCAACGACGGAAATGATGTAATTTGCGGCGACATCGGTAACGATACGCTTTATGGTGGCAAAGGCAACGATCTGCTCAGCGGTGGCGCTGGTTCCGACTTCCTTTCCGGCGATGTCGGAGATGATACTCTAACCGGCGGTTCGGGAAGTGACGTATTTTTCCTAACTCAAAGTGTCGGTAGCGACATCATTACTGATTTCCGCAAAGGCGAAGATTTAATTGGCTTGGCTCCCGGCTTGAGCTTCAATCAACTCAGCATTACATCCAGCAACAATCAAACTTTAATTAGCGTAACTGGTAGCAATCAACTGTTAGCAAAGCTGAACGGTACACCAGGAACTCTCAGTGCTGGTGATTTCACTCAAGTGACAATCTAGACAAAAAAACAGAGCAAGAATGATACTTCCAGATGTCACTTAGAAGTAAATCATTCTTGCTCCCTTCCTCTCTTCCTCTGCGCTCTCTGTGGCCTCTGCGGTAAAAAAAGAAATTAATTAAATGAAATAATTTATAGTAAAAAAACAGAGCAAAAATGATATTTTCAAATGTCACTTAGAAGTAGATCATTCTTGCTCCTTTCCTCTCTTCCTCTGCGCTCTCTGTGGCCTCTGCGGTTAAAAAAAAACAACT
The DNA here is from genome assembly GCA_026786085.1 of Microcoleus sp. CAN_BIN18. GTDB lineage: Bacteria > Cyanobacteriota > Cyanobacteriia > Cyanobacteriales > Microcoleaceae > Microcoleus. Next base: position 1,262 of record JAJAYT010000047.1, read on the forward strand.
AATTAAAAAATGAAAATAATTTGCAGTTTAAAATTTTGATTTTCCCGGACTACCTCAATGCGATCGATAAACTCTCGAAAATAAAATCGGCGCTCCGATTCCGATAAATCCAGCCAAAATTGGGGAATAGAAACAGTTTGAGCAATTTCTCGCAAATTCACAGGTGGCAATTGTGCGACTTTGTTTTGTAGTTCAGCAATTTCTGTGCGGATTTTGTAGGCTCTCAAATCTGCCGTTTCTGTATCTAAAATACCGCTTTCAATCAGGGCTGGAAGTTGCTCTATGATTTGTTGTTTCGAGCCGATCGCCTTTTCAATACCTGCTTTGATTCCATTCATATCCGGCATTTGCAGCGCGGCGACAGCAGCAGGCAAATCCCGACAAATTCCTGCTATGGTTAATTGCAATACTTCGTCGTAGGAAATGCTGCTGCATTTAGGCTCGGACAGACAGTTAATTGGTCGCAAATAAAGGTATTCTTTATCTTTTTTGCGATAGGCTGTGACTTTTGCTACTGTCATCGGTGACTTGCATTCCGCACAAATTGCTAAGCCTGCGAGGGAACGCGGGGCACTGGCGCTGCGGGGAGCAAGGCCACGGTTGCGACGCAGCAATCTGTCTACTTGGGCGGCTTCTGATCTGGAAATAATCGGGGCGTGGGTGTTAGAAATTACTTGGTCGTTTTGATATGCCAAATCGCCTCGGTAGGCGGGATTTGTGAGCCAGCGGCGGCCTGTGCTGACGGAGATTTTTTTGCTGTATTTCTTTGCTAAATGGCGCACGGAACCGCGCAAAGAACCGTAGATGATAAAGTGTTCAAAAAAGTCTTTGACGGCGGGGGATGCGGTTTTGTTGATCGCATATTTATCTTTGCCACGCCGATAGCCGTAGGGAGCTTTTCCGGGTGGCGGAAGGGATTTGATGCGGTTTCGGGCGTGTCCTTTGCGAATGCTGCGGCTGTGTTGGCTGCGCTGGATTTCGGCGAGGATTTGCAGCAAGTTGGCTCTGTTTTCTGTTTGTTTTTCGTCTGTGACAATTAGTTCGATGCCGAGGTTTTCGAGTTGTTCGAGGTGCGCGCACACTTGCTGTACTGTGTCGCCGAGTTCTTCAAATCGCTGAATTAACAGGTATTTGACTGGTTCGGTTTGGCAGTCTTTGAGCAGTTGTTGCAGTTGTTGTCGCCCTCCTAAGTCTTGATAGATGCGATCGACCTCTTGGCCCCAAATTTCAGCCGCTGGTGCAGGTTCTAACAGCGGTTCGCTGTATGAATAGGCGATGATTTTCATCTGTTACTCGCTGAGTTCAATGATATTCCCGTCGGGATCTTGGGTAAATAATGCCGATCGACCTGACGCACTCATTTGTACCGGACAATTGCTGGCTGTTAATTGTTGTTTTGCCTGCTCTAAGTTTGCCACAGAAAACGCTAGATGTCGGTTGCGTCCCAATTTTTGGGAATCTATGGCATCTGGTATAATTGTTGCTGCTAAAATTAGGTGAACCTGGAAATTTCCGATCTGATACCAGATTCCGGGAAATTTTAATTCGCGATCGATTTTTTGCAGTCCTAATACTTTGCTGTAAAAGTGTTCGGATTTTTCGATATTGGAAACGAGCAGGGCGCCGTGGAGGGCTTGAGTAATTTGCATTTTTTTAAATGTTTTTTTATTGTAACCGCAGATAAACGCGGATTAACGCAGATTTTATGATAACATAACCGATTGCTGTTAGTACATTTAAAGCGGCAACAGCTACGATTGGTCAAGCCTAAATATTTTTTTTATTGTGGTAAAAACTGGCGGCATCCTGTTATATTTTTGTCGAAAACTTTACAGAATAATTACGAGATTTAGGTTACTACTGCATTAATAGTTCAAGAATCCTGAAAATCAATGGCGCACTATATCTTTCGACTACTGTCAATCTGCTTAACTATCGCAGTAATAACTCTGTTTCCCGGAGTTGCCAGTGCAGGTCAGATTTACATTCACAATTCTGCTAAAGGGGCAATTACCTGTGATGCTGCTGGCGATAGTCGCAACACGGTTAAGCAAAATACGCAGACGATCGCGATCGCACAAGGCGACACTTTACAACTCAACCCACAAGATTTATCGACGCAAACCATCGATCGCATCGAGTGTGCGGGATACAATGTTGGCAATCTGAAAGTGACACCAAATAGTCCCGATCGCTATTTATCTTTCACCGGTCAAGCCCAGCACACTTTATCGGTATTGTTGTACCCCTATTTACCTACAACACCAGAAGCAAATTTTCAGCCGATGGTACAGCGGATTGTTAATGAATTTCAACAAAAAAATCCCCAAATTTTGCTAAATGCAGTAATGACTCAAGACTTAAAATATGATACCTATACCTACAGCAATTTACCGAACCTTCTGGGTAAAAATGGATTCGATCTAGTTGAACTTGATACCTTAATGTTAAGTTATGCAGTCGATCGCAACTTAATTCTGCCAGATTCCCCAGCAATATCAACCTCCAAGTTTTGGGAAGTTGGTCTAAAAGCATCAAGCTACAACCATCAACTCTACGGCTTTCCGACTTGGCTGTGCTCGTATTTTTTATTCGGTCGAGACCGGGATATTTGGCAAGTTAAATCAGTGCCGGAATTAGTAAATTATTTATCATCTAAAAAATCAAATTTAAAACCGCGATTAATTGCCAATTTTAACAGTGACTGGAATGCGATCGGTTTTTATTTAGACGGCTATACAGACTTGTTTGGGTTTGATAAAGTGACAGAAGCTTTGGAGAAACCGATCGATCCGCAGGTAATTAAAAATTTAGTAGAAATGTCTTCTGAATGTGCAGTAAATGAGACAAATGGGTGTGTCAACAACTACTATAACGAAGATCCAAACGCTGGATACCAGGACTTTTCAGCAGGAGCAGACGGCTTTATTGGGTTTTCAGAAAATTCTTTTTACATCCGTTTGTCAGAGCCGCAAAAGCTACCCCTATTTGCTACACCAGCTCCCTATGGTAATCAACTTGAACCATTAGTTTTTACTGATACTTTAGCGGTCAATTCTTCGACGTGTAAAAATCAAGAGTGTCAGGCTAATGTTGTTAAATTCATCGACTACATGAGCAGCGTTGAGACGAAACTATGGATTGCTTTTAGCGAAGATTTAGGTAGCGGTACGCCACCCAGGCGATCGCTACCAGCCATCAAAGCTTTCTACGAGCAGCCGCGAGTTCAGCAAGACGAACTATATCCGCAATTCGCACCAGTAGTCAACAACCAGAAAGCAAATTTTCCTAACTCTATTTCCGACAAAAAAAAAATAGCGCTGTACCAAGAAATTTGTGCGGAATTTAACCAACAGGAACCTGAATATCCCCAGAAGTGTTGAATGCTTATTAAGAGGATTCTAAAAATAGATACACGAATCCTATCAACTGCTGATTTTAGCAATTAAATACGATTTCCTTAAACCAGTGAATATCGCTGATTTTCTCA
>JAJAYT010000048.1 GCA_026786085.1 Microcoleus sp. CAN_BIN18
TCTACACTGCTAAATATGGTGGCAGGTTTGGACTTGCCAACAGAAGGATTGGTGACAATCGACGGACAAAGAATCACCCAGCCCGGCCCCGATCGCATGGTAGTATTCCAAAACTATTCGCTGCTACCTTGGCGAACAGTCCGAGAAAATATTACCCTAGCCGTAGACTCGGTGATGAAAGGCTTACCCAAAGCCGATCGCCTCGAAATCATCCAAAAACACATCGACATGGTGGGCTTGGGGCCCCACTCCGAGAAGCAACCGGCACTGCTCTCCGGCGGACAAAAACAGCGCGTGGCGATCGCCCGCGCCCTAGCCCTGCGTCCCAAACTGTTACTCTTAGACGAACCCTTCGGCGCATTGGACGCTTTGACTCGCGGCAACTTGCAAGAAAAGTTGATGGAAATCTGCCAAGAGTATGAAATCAGCGCCCTGATGGTGACTCACGACGTAGACGAAGCAGTGCTGTTGAGCGATCGCATCGTCATGCTCACCAACGGCCCAGAATCGAATATAGGCGGGATTCTCGAAGTAGACATCCCCCGCCCCCGCAAGCGCATGGAAGTAGTCTCGCACCCCAGCTACTACGCTCTACGCAGCGAAATGATCTACTTCCTCAACCAGCAGAAACGAGTCAAAAAACTGCGGGCGCGGAAAGTACCGGCGATCGCCCGCCACGGCCTAGAAAAAGTCAACCTCGAACTCGGCTTCATTCCCCTAGCAGCCTGCGCTCCCCTGGCGATCGCCAAAGAAAAAGGCTTGTTTGCCAAACACGGCCTCGATGAAGTCCACCTCGTCCGGGAAACAAGCTGGCGCGGCATCGTAGACGGCATCGCCGCAGGATACTTAGACGCAGCCCAAATGCCCTCTGGAATGGCAATGTGGTTGACATTAGGAGGCCACAAAAACAAGCCAATACCAACCGTTACAGCCCTCACCATGAGCCGCAACGGCAACGGAATTACCCTCGCGCGGCGCTTTTACGACCAGGGAATCTACAATCTGGCAGATTTCAAAGAAATGCTCCGCAGAACACCCGCGCAAACGCACCGCCTGGGCATCGTTCACCCTTCTTCGATGCACAACCTGCTGCTGCGCTACTGGCTAGCTTCCGGCGGCATTGACCCCGACCATGATGTTGTGCTCAAAAACATCCCTCCAGCTCAAATGATCGTGGACTTGCAAGGCGGCACTATTGACGGTTTCTGCGTCGGCGAACCTTGGAATTTGCGGGCCTCGATGGAAGGAATCGGCTTTACGGTAGCTACAGATTTGGAACTGTGGCCCGGACACCCAGGCAAAATTTTGGGGGTGCGGGAAGACTGGGCAAATGCCTATCCCAACACTCACATTGCTCTGCTCAAAGCTTTGCTGGAAGCTTCTCAATACTGCGCCGATCCAAATCATGCCGAAGAAATTTCCGAAATTGTGTCGGGACGGGAATATGTCGCTACTGATAAGAGTTACATCCAACTTGGCGATCCTAATTCTTCTGCTTGTAACCTCGATACTCCCATGCGGGAATACGCCCACCACTTGTTCTATGGAGACTCCGTGAACCATCCGAGCCGCACTGAACAGTTGTGGCACATGGTGCAGATGGCACGTTGGGGCGATACTGTGTTCCCGCGCAACTGGGTGGAAGTTTTGGAACGTGTGGTGCGGATTGGCCCGTTCAGCACGGCGACGCGAGAGTTGGGAATGTCTGATATTACTCATACTCGTGGTTCTCTTCGCTTGTTTGATGGCACGGTGTTTAGTGGTGATGATCCGATCAGCTATCTCAACAATCTGGAAATCAAACGTGATTTCACGATGGCACAAGTCATCCTCGATTCCGGCCGCAGAGCTGCTTAGAAGTCGATCGCACTCGGAGCAAGTCGATTCCTTCTATGGCGTGTTCTCAAACCCGGAGATCCCCCCTAACCCCCCTTAATAAGGGGGGGACAAGAGAGTTCAAAGTCTCTGTAAAAAAAGGGGGAAGTATTCAAAGTCCCCCTTATTAAGGGGGATGCGAGGGGAATCGAGACTTGGAGACAAACTAGAAAAACACAGGGTTTCAGTAGTCTAAACTGGCAACTTACCATTCAAAATTCCACTATTCGCTATAGCCAATCACCCACTAACAAGCGTCAAACCCATGATTAACACCACTCAAAACCAAACAGACACCAAAGCCAAAGTCCAGCAACCGACCGATCGCCGTCAACCATTTTTGGTGATTGACAGTGTTTACAAATCATACCCAAACGGTTATAAAGCTCTAGAAAACGTTAACTTGACTGTAGCTGAGGGAGAGTTTATTACGCTGATCGGACACTCCGGTTGTGGCAAGTCAACACTATTAAATATGGTGTCCGGTTTTAGCCATCCCAGTGAAGGCAGCGTGACGATTAATGGGGAGAAAATTACCAAGCCTGGCCCCGATCGCATGGTAGTGTTTCAGGGTTACGCTTTGCTGCCTTGGCGGACGGTGTTTGAAAATGTTTATATAGCAGTTAATGCTGTATTTCCCGATAAGTCGAAGGTGGAAAAAAATGCGATCGTCAACGAGCATTTGGCGATGGTGGGATTGACAGAAGCTGCTGAGAAAAGACCGCCACAAATTTCTGGGGGGATGAAGCAGCGGGTTTCGATCGCCCGCGCCTTAGCAATTCGCCCGAAAGTGCTGATTTTAGACGAACCGTTTGGAGCACTCGATGCAATTACGAAGGAGGAATTGCAGGAAGAGTTGCTGAAAATCTGGAACGATCACCGCTGTACGGTGTTGATGATTACTCACGATATTGATGAAGCGCTGTTTTTGGCCGATCGACTGGTGATGATGACTAACGGCCCGTCAGCGACGATTGGGGAGGTTCTGGAGATTCCTTTTCCTCGTCCGCGCGATCGGGTTCAAATGATGGAAGATCCAGAATACTACAATTTGCGAAACTACGCCCTAGATTTCCTATTCCACCGCTTTGCTCACGATGAAGATGCTTAATCGGTTGGGAAATTGCCGTTAAAAATGGGGAATACTGGAAAATTGCAGATCCAGTTTTCCCCATTTTTACGTGTTTCTCAGAAATTTTTCCAGACATCCGGATCTTTTTCTCAACTTTTACGTCTAGCTGTGCAGAGACCTAATTGCCTAGCTGTTCGTAAGCTGGCATGAACTGAGTCCATCTTTGACTGAAGGTGGGCTTCTTTCTTATGTTATTAACAGTTTTTGCTAAATTTATGGTTTGTGCATTCCACCATTTTAAGTGGCACAGGGCCAATGTTGATTATAGTTTTATAGATTACGATTTTGGCCAAGATAGCAGTTTTTTGTAGGGAAACGGCACTGCCGTGTCCGGCGCTGGACTCTGCGACTTTTAACAATTAGCCTCAGATTGATGATTGTACCAATACTTTTTTAAATTGGTATTACTCAAGTTTGCACCGAAAACTCCTCTGAGTCAATATCCCAATTTACCCAGCGAATTGCCTCTTTAGCAGATGTCACATCAGGCGGAACTCGCAAAACATGAATGTGTCCCGTGCTTGGACAAGTCATTTTTAACAGATAAATATCTTCTTTTTTGGGAGCATCCTCATCGTCCTCGAAATCATCAGGATCGAAGCCATCAATATCAGCATCAATTTTGAGCAGCGTGTATTCTTTCCAGCAATCTAATTCTGTGGCTTGCAGTTCGGAGCAAATTCTAGCATAACCAATTCCCTGAATTAATACTCGTCTTAATTCAGCATTTTTTTCTTCTAAAAGCCATTGTGCTTGCCACAGATTGGGGTGAATTTGTCCGTATTTTTCAGGTAATGTTACACCGTGGTAGGAATAGATTTTGTAACCGTCGGGAAATTCCAGTGCAGGTTCCCCTTCTGCATGGAGGCGGTACTCGTTGTCAAGGCTAAGCTGACAAGGGCGCGAGCACACAATGCAGGTATCATCTAACAAAATAATCCAGCCGCATTCTGCTAAAAGCTGGTTCAGGCATTCAAAAACTTTCTGTGCTTCTGGTTTGAGAACAACACCGAAGCCAGAAACACAGAATTCAGCAACAGCGAGAGCCTCAACCAAGTATTTCGGAGTAAATATTGACTTTGAATATTTCCAATAGTCTAAAAAGTTTGCATTCAATTGTTGTTTTAGCTGTTCCTCCCATATACTTAACTCCGAAAGTTCTTGCCGCAATTCTGTTAAGCTGTTGAGCATTTAAACTGCATATTCGGGGCGGGCTAGAAGCCCACCCCACAAGAGTTTGATTATTTCTTGACATACAATTTAAATGTAGAACAGCTTATCAAGAAAAAGGGGTGCAGCGCATCTTTTACCCGTTTTGTAAGTCGCTTTATCAAATCAGTGTCCTTGGATCTTTTCAGCGGTATTTGTGCTACCCCTCCCTTGGGGCTAAGCTGTTGCTTATTTAAATTGCATATTCGGGACGGCGTCGAAGCCCATCCCACAAGAGTCTGATTGATTTTTGACACACAATTTAACTGCAAAACAGCTTACTGCAAAAAGTTATTTCAGAGGCTTTTAAACCCAGGATCTCGCAGACAGACTTAACGGCGGCTGCGGCTTTGGGGTTAGAGATGGGTTTGGTAGAGTTGGCGAGAGATTCCCATGAATCACCACACACTTGGATGAGAGCTTTCTGCTCTGGTGTAAAGTCTACATATATATGAGTCAAATTAGTGAGAGATTGCAGGGGTGTAAACTACCCGCCACCAAGCTGAGTACAGCTATGGTAGGGGCTTTCAACAGCCCTCAAGCTACAGAATAGCTTGGAACCTTCAGGTCGGTTTACAGACGACCCCAATAATTTAATCATCATCGCACCGTTCAAATCAGCGTCGCCATGCCAACCACAATGTCCGCATTTAAAGCCCTTACCTTTCCGATAAGATTCACCCCTGATTGGATGGATATGCAAACACTTGTGGCAAGTCTGAGACGTGTAGCGAGGATTAATTGCAATCACCCCAACCCCAGCACCCAAGCCCTTATATTCAAGGAATTGGCGCAACTGATAAAACGCCCAACTATTGGAACGTCTGCGCTCAGTTTTGCTTCTGGGCATCTGGTTAGTGCGATCTCGAATCCCCGTCAAGTCCTCAATAGCGACCATAGCATTACTCGCCAGAGCTTGATTGATGATGGTTTTGCTGATGACATGATTTTGATGTGTTTGGAAGCGTCGCTCGTTGCCCGACAGCCGTTGCAATATCTGACGACACCTGCGTCGTGTCGATCTTGTGCCTTTCGTGGCTTTACTTTGGAGCGACGCTCTAGTTCTGGAATATCGATCTCTGACAGAGGTTATCTGTTTACCGCTCCACTTTTCACCCTCGCTAGTTACGGCAATATCTGTACGCCCAATATCTACACCAATTACCTGATTAGATTTAATCGGATCTGGCGGAGTGTCCTTGACTTGAATATGGATGTAGTAGCTACCATCTCGATGCTTGCACAGTTGAGCAGATGTGGGCTTCTTACCTTTGAGCTTACCTGTTTGATACTGACCTAGATTCATTTTGATGTGGTAGCGACCATTCATCAGCGTCAGACTTACAGTACAATCCTTTTCTCTAAAGGCAAAGATTCGAGCGTCGTAGTCGGCACTGGTTGGTTTAAATGCCTTGACTGGCTTGCCTTGAAGTTTGGCAGTCTTACGATTAGCACCAACCCGCGCACAAGCTCTGACCGCCAAGTTAGCACTCAGCCCAAATAACGATCGCAACTCTTGATACACCAAATTCTGAATGGTGGTCTTGCTCGTAGTTTGGGACTTAACTACCGAGTTGGCATAGTTGCAAGCAGTCGCAAACGCCTGAAGCGTTGCCTCTATTTGGGCGACTTGCTCAGGCATGGGTTTAAGCTTGCAAACTATGGTCAGTAGTTGTTCCATAACTAGGATTATATCACTCGTGACTTAATTTATGGCAAGCAAAGACTTATGTTCCTTCGTCGCACACCCCGTCGCCTGTCCTCCCTTCGGTCGGAATTGGCGAGCGGGGTGCATCTCCTCTCTCACGGGCCATTCCTCCCCCACTATAAAACGAGCGGAGCAATGTTTTTAGTGGGGGAGGAATGGCGGTTCTAGGTGATGTCTGATATTTGGTTCTGGTACATACTCCCTTCCCGCTCGAAGAGTATAGAATAAGGTAGAATGGTTGAGTAGAGAGAAATAAAGCTATGAATTTGAGCCAAAAATTGCGATTAGTTAGCCTAGATAGACAGCAGTGGCAGCGACTATATTATCAGAATCAGCA
>JAJAYT010000049.1 GCA_026786085.1 Microcoleus sp. CAN_BIN18
CCCCCCTTAATAAGGGGGGGACAAGATTTCGATCAAAGTCCCCCTTGCTTTCGGGGGATTTAGGGGGATCGAGATATGTGCAACTTCACATTAAATTGGTATTACTGGTTTGTAGTAAAAATCAATAGGACTTACACAAATTTTCAATTATTACAATATTTGTAATAGTAATATCAAATCCGGAGTGTTGTCGCACATTTAAATTGTATATTTAGGGCAGGCGGGACACCCCACAAGAGTCCGATGCAACCGGAATTGATATTATTTTCCCTGCACAGGATGTTGCCCATAATAAGGCAAAGCATCACACCAATCAGGGCGACTTCCTTTTTTCCACTCCAAATAAGCCAAATCCAACACACCAGAAACCGACGCACCCAACTCGCTACCAACTTCAATCAACTGATAGGAATTTTCCCAACTTTCGAGCTTTTCCTGCCAAGATTCAGGAGTCATCACCGTATCGGAAAACAACTCAGTTACACCAGAATTACTATTAACTGAATAAACAGCCCCAAACAATTGCCCACGCTGTGCAGGCATTTGCAGCGCGACATCTTGAGTTGAGATAGATTTTTGACTGCTGCTGCAAGCGACAGCCGCCAAAGTTGAAACCGCAAAAACCGGAATATCCAACTGTTGAGCCAAAGTCCGCGCCGTCACCATACCCATGCGAGTCCCCGTGAAACCTCCGGGCCCCTTCGCCACTGCAATAAAAGCCAAATCTGCCCAAGTTTGCGGCTGAATAAACTCTACTAAATGCTGATGCAAATCTGTGGCTAAACTGCGGCCCAAATTCCAAGTTTGGCAGCGAGAATCGCCGTCAAAATTGCTGATTGCTAAACCTAATTCCGGGGTTGCCGTATGCAGGGCTAAGCCGTATTTTTTCGCTGATGTTTCGGATTGGGGATTGCTATTCACGATTACTGATAATTTTCCTTCACAAAAAACAGAGGCAATGCCACAACCAAGCAACCCAACAAAATCCCAAATATTCCCGTATTTAAAATCCTGGAATTACCCATCCCACCAGTGAGCAGAAACAGCACTACTAAACTGGCAAATAAATTCTTATTCGCAAATTCTTTGTCTTGAGAAACTTGATGCTTGACCACCATAAAACCGGATGCAACTATTAGCGCAAACCAAGAATTAAAAATGACGATTTGAGAGCCAAAGATGAACCAAACTAAAGCAAACATTAGCGAATCAATCCAGAAATCCTGATTTCTCAACTTCGGCAGCCAAAATTCTTGGGTAGCAACAGGGGCGATTTTCTTGGCTAATTGATTGTGTTGCAGCCGCACGAGTTTGTTTCTCAATTGAATCTTGGGATCGATTTGCAATACTTCCTTCCACTCGGGGACGCGAGAATTGTTAACTCTTCCCAACAGCTTAATGGCTGCGACTTTATTTAACTGCAAATCGGTGAGTCTGGTGGCAATTATTTGGGATAAGTGCGGATAGTAAACGGGATTGTCTTCGGTTCTGTTGATGACGATATTTAGCTTTTGTTTGGCTTGACTGACTTGGATTGTAACATTGTATGGGGCGATCGCATCTTGTAAAGCTTGCTGAATTTCGGCTTGTTGTTCCCGGCTGAACAGCGATCGTACTGGTGACAGTGCAGGCTTCGATTCTGCGGGTGTTTCCGGCGCATTTAGCACGGGTTGCGCGTCTAAATACACCGGCTTGGGGTTCAACTGCCGGATGACTGCTGATGCTGAACTGTAGCGCCGATTGGTGGCACTTTGGAGCATGGTGTCGAGGATGCGGCCGAAATCGTCACTAACAGCACTTTTCAAATAATTGCGCCAAGCCCAAGAATCTTCTGTGCTATCGAACAAGTCGAAGGGAGGAATGTGAGTTAGTAAGTGGATGCAAGTAACGCCCAAACTGTAGATATCGCTGGCAAAAACTGCTTTTCCCATCAATTGTTCTGGGGCTATATAAGCAGCACTGCCGATAATTGTACCAGTTTGTGGCAATCCGGTTGCTGTTACTTTCTTAGCTGCACCAAAGTCTACTAAAATTATATCTTTTTGGAACGGAGAGGGTTGATAGGAATTTTCTAAGGCGGGTAAAGGGGCTGGAGATAGTCGGCGGCGAATGATATTGGCTGGTTTGATATCGCGGTGAATGACTTTGGATTTGTGGACGAAGTGGAGGACTGGCAATAAATCGTTGAGAATTTGCCGAATTTGATTTTCGGTGAATGCTCCTTTTTGTGCTAATTCTTGGGCGAGGTTTTTGCCGTCTATAAATTCTTGTACTAAATATTGTCTGCTGTCTTGTTCAAAATGCGCGATTAATTCTGGAATCTGGGGATGTTTCCCCAAGGTTTCTAGCTGGGCGGCTTCTTGGTGAAATAGTTGGGCGGCTTTTTCGGCTGGGGTGTTTTGTGGTAAAAATTGCTTGATGACGCACTGCGAAAACATCGGTGGTTTGGTTTCATCAACTGCTAGAAATGTTCTGCCAAATCCTCCTTGTGCGATCGGCTTTATGGTACGGTAGCAAGATGCTGATGGCGATTCTTCGTTAGTTAACAACAATTTTGAGCCGCAACTTTGGCACAATTCTGCATCACCGGGGTTTTGCTGATTCTGACAAGTTGGGTTTAAGCAATAGGACATTTGATTTTAGATTTTGGATTTTAGATTTTAGATTTAGGAATTGGGCATTGGGCATTGGGCATTGGGCATTGGGCATTGGGCATTAGTAATCGGGAATTGGGAATTGGGAATTGGGAATTGGGAATTGGGAATTGGTATAGAAGCGATTTCAATCGCCCAGTCTTCTAGATTTCTTCCAACAAACCAGGAGGAGGCACAATTTCAATTCTGCCTTTTTCCAAGTCAACAATTGGCACAATC
>JAJAYT010000050.1 GCA_026786085.1 Microcoleus sp. CAN_BIN18
AACCTAGCTAATGCCTATAGTGACAGAATAAACGGTTCCCGGGCCGAAAATCTGGAACGGGCGATCGAGTTTTATAAGGCTGCTTTAACTGTCTATACCCTTGAGGATTTCCGTGAAGATTGGGCAATGACTCAAAATAACCTAGCTATTGCCTACTATAACAGGATAAACGATTCCCGGGCCGAAAATCTGGAATGGGCGATCGCCTTTTATGAGGCTGCTTTAACTGTCAGAACCCTTGAGGATTTCCCTGAAGATTGGGCTCAGACTCAAAATAACCTAGCTGCTGCATACTATTCCAGGATAAACGGTTCGCGGGCCGAAAATCTGGAACGGGCGATCGATTTTTATAAGGCTGCTTTAACTGTTCGTACCCTTGAGGATTTCCCTGAATATTGGGCAATGACTCAATGTAACCTAGCTAATGCCTATAGTGACAGAATAAACGGTTCCCGGGCCGAAAATCTGGAACGGGCGATCGAGTTTTATAAGGCTGCTTTAACAGTCTATACCCTTGAGGATTTCCCGTTCAATAATGTACAAACATTAAATAACCTGGGCTGGACTTATCTGACAAAACTAGACTACATTAACCTAGAAAAACCAGAAGATATAAACCAAAAAACTGCAACTCTCCAAACTGCCTACGATACCTTTAAAAATGCCATAATCGGAGCCACCAAACTGCGGAAGTTGGAATCGCAAAATGAAATCAAGCAAAAACACGATTTGCAGTGGGATAAACTCTACAAAGGCATGGTGCAAGTATGTCTCGATCGCGCCAGCAACCAAGAAGCACTAGAATATGCCGAAGCCAACAAAGCCCGCAACCTTGCAGAAGTAATCGCCCAAAAACAGGAAATCCCCAAAACCCTAACACCCATCACCTTCAGCCAAATCACCCAACTCCTCACCCCCAACACCGCCCTCATTGAGTGGTACATCACCGACGAAGAAATCATCACCTTTGTCGTCACTTACCCCGACGTGCTGACAGTGCATCGCCATCGTCAATGCGCTGAATTAATCGACTTAGTTAATGAATACCGGGCCGCCTACAAACAAAGCAAAACCGACTGGCAAAAACAACTTGCTACCGGGCTCCAGCGCCTCGCCGACATCCTCCAAATCACCACAATTCTGCCGCCATCAAGTACCAGCTTAATCCTAATTCCCCACTGGTTGCTGCACCTGTTCCCCCTCCACGCCCTACCCCTAACAGACGGCGAATTCTTATTAGATAAATACCTCGAAGGCATTCAATACGCCCCCAGTTGCCAACTCCTGCAACAGATTACCATCCACCCAAATTTTGACCAACTCCTCGCCCTGCAAAACCCCACCTCGGATTTGCGCTACACCGATTTAGAAGTCGCCAGCATCGCCCCCAAATTCGCGATTAGTCAAATTCTCCCCGGCGATGAAGCGAGTAAAACAAATCTCCTAGAAAAGTATCTAGAACAGTTAGAAAACGCCCACTGCGCGCACTTTTCCTGTCACGGCTCCTTCAATCCCGACGATCCGCTAAAATCGTTTTTAATCTTGTCTGGCGGCATCATCCCCGGAGATCCCGAATTAAGGGCCGGCACCAGGGAGATTGAATCGGATCGTTACGTGGAATGGCGCGCCGGCAAAACAGCGGACATTGACAAATGCCTAACATTAGCAGATATCTTGTTACTGCAATTCAAACATTGCCGCCTAGTCGTGCTTTCCGCCTGCGAAACCGCCCTCATCGACACCCAAAATCGCTCCGATTATATTGGATTACCGACAGGATTTCTCCACGCCGGTGCAATGGGAACCCTAGCCAGTCTGTGGGCTGTCAACGACCTCTCCACCGCCTTGATGATGGTAAAATTCTATGAATTGCTCAAACCAGGAGTTAGCATCGGTAAAGCCCTCCACGATACCCAGCGCTGGTTTAAGTCTGCCGCGACTTCAGATTTGCTATCATGGGTGCAGGAATCGGATAGTTTCGATGGCGATCGGAAAAAACCCATACTCACGGAATTAGAAGGCTACAATAAGGATGAAAAACCCTACGGCGATGTTTATCATTGGGGAGCGTTTTGTGCCATAGGCTTATAATGTGATACGGTTCAGTTAAAGTTGTCATTGCGAGGAACGAAGCAATCGCAGAGTCTATTTTTCACATCGTTTTATCCCCATGACTCTCTGATCTGAACTGTATTGGTTTATAATCTGATGTACAATTATTGTACAGGCGGGTTTTTACAATCCATAGTTGGGTGTTAAATATTTCAGCGAACCCGCCGCTAAAGCATTTGGCATTATGCTAAAATCATGAAGCAACAGGGTATAATTCAATACGCTTAGGATAATAGATTCCCACAGGGAAAACCTATGACAAATAGACACTGCGATTGCTTCGTTCCTCGCAATGACAATTTTAAGTAAACCGTATTGGGGTATAATTCAAGGAAAGATTTAATTTGATCGATGAAAACCGATAGCATATTTTACAACATCTTCCAAGAATTCCCCTTTGTGTTCTTTGCCCTTCTGGGCATATCCGCCGATAGTGCCAACCAATACCAATTCACATCCCAAGAAATCAAACAATTATCCTTTCGCCTAGACGGTTTATTTCTACCAATTGTCGCAGATTCTCAACTACCATTCTACATTGTCGAAGTCCAATTTCAACCAGATCCAACTCTCTACTACCGTCTGTTTGCCGAACTATTCATCTATCTCAAACAATACCAACCGCCGCACCCTTGGCAATTGGTAGTCATCTACCCAAATCGGCAAACCGAAAGAGAAAGCAACATCCACTTTCAGGAAATGCTGGCACTCCCACAAATCACCCGTATTTACATCAATGAACTAAGTGCATCAGAAACAGCATCTCTACCGATAAAAGTGCTAAAACTGGTAATAGAACCAGACAACACCGCCGAAAACTTTGCCATAGACTTAGCCAGACAAGCCGAAACCGAAATATCGGATAGCACAGTCAGAGAGAACTTCATCAACTTACTAGAAACCATCATTCTTTACAAGTTACCCCAAAAAACTAGAGAGGAGATTGCCGCCATGCTTAGCCTGAGTGACTTAAAGAAAACCAGAGTTTATCAAGAGATTTTTGAAGAGGTACAAGCTGAAGCTAAACAACGAGAAAAAGCTGCTATTCTCAGAATGTTTGGTCTGGGATTAGCGACAGAACAAATTGCTATATTCTTAGACTTACCTGTAGCTGAAGTAGCAGCAACTATCGCCGAAGCTCAAAAAGAACAAGCTGAACAAGCCGAACAAAATTAATCAACCCACGCTAAAATTAGTAGGGTGCGTCAGTTGCGAAAACCCTGATTTTTCGTACCAACCTAAGACTGACGCACCTTACAAGTGAATTGTTGACAAGTTACCGCAAAAATTCCGAGAGGAGATTGCTGCCCGCCATGTTTAGCCTAAGTGACTTAAAACACACCAGATTTTATCAAGATGTTTTTGCCGAAGGAAAAGCAGAAGCAGAAGCAGAAGCAGAAGCCAAAGCACAAGCAGAAGCTAAACAGCGAAATAAAGTTGCTATTTTCAGAATATTTAGTATGGGATTAACTACAGAAGATATTGCTACAATTTTTGATTTACCTGTAGCCGAAGTAGCCGCAATTATCACGGAATCTGAACAAGAACAATCAGAACCAAATCAATCAAGCTAAAGTCTACTTGAATCGGTTTTCAATTCAAACAACTTGTGAGGTAAAATCATGAATGAAGTCGATATTTTGTTCCAAATCTACAACGCCATTACCACCGCCCCGGCAATTCTTACTCCCCCTTTTATCGATAAATTGCTCGCCGAAGTCCTCCCCTTGGCAGAATCTGGTGCTGATAACGATACTGTGGAAACTGCTATCAATAAACTCTACAAAGAGTTTACAAAGGTCAGAGATGACATTAAAGGTCTGAAGAGAAAAAATTTAGATGATGCCGAACCAGAAATCACACCTGGTTATGAAACGGTAACAAATGAATATCCCGATATCGAAAAGTTAGAAGCAAATTTGAAAAAACGCATTCAAGAAGCCTCAAATATATCTCCTGCTGATGCTAAAAATTGATCATCCGCAAGTCTATATCTACAGCTACCAACTCAGCCAAAAAAGCAGCAAAACAGCAGCTAACTCAATCTGGACTTGGGCTAATAGTATCTGGCAACATTTCAGCCCGGAAAAAGAGTTAATCTTTTCCCAAGCCAACCTCGGTTATCCCCTCACGAGAGCCAAGAAATTCTCCCATTCAAATAAAATTGATGGTTCCTTTAAGTTTTGCCGTCTGGATGATAGCGAAGGAATTTTAGCGAGAATTGGTAGCCCAGAAACCGATGAAAATAAAGATATAGATATCGCAGCATTAAAAGATTTTAATGTTAATAATCTCATGCTTGCTGATAGTTATAAAGATTGGCTTGGACAGACTATTTTTATAACTTACAAATTACAAACCTATCAACCTCCCACTAAAAAATACCTCCGCCAAGTTGCGGATGAATGTTTAAATAATCTCTTCCCACAAGCATCTGTGCGTCCCGGTTTTTACCGTGATACTAAGTTACTGGGTTCTCCAATTTTTGAGTATAGTTCCCCGAAAAGTCAACTACAAGTCTTTGTTTATCTGGTTGATGATGAGATTGAGGAAAAATTAGGACAAATTGTTCAACGTTTGTTTGAACTGTTTTATCACCGCCATAAAATTACGAAGGCTTTTCTGGATAGCCGCATAAATTGTGATGTCCTGAAGCAACGATATGAACAAATTGATGGGACAATTGAAAACTTAGAAACAAAAATTAAAGAAGTAACTCAGAGTGGATCGACAAATGATGTTAATGGCCAGAAAAATGTTAATATTGATGAGTCTTTGACATATCTAAAAAGCACACTAAAATATTTACTTATAGAAAGCTTGAAGTATCAAAGAGGATTAGAATCTCTAGAAGATTTTAATAATAAGATTAATATTCATGTTTACAATTATCAGGAAAAACTGTCTGAAATCTGTGATAAATGGCAAATGTCAACTGAAGATTTAACAACATTCAACTTTTTTATTGATAGGAATTGTCCGTATTTTCAAAGACAAATTCAGGGTGATTTAGGCTATTTCAAACATGGCACTGATTTGATTAAGATTGCGGTGGATTTGGTAGCCGGGATTGTGGATATCGAACAAGCAGAAATCGATCGCTCTTTAGAAAGAACTATTCAAATACTCGGTACTGGATTAGGGGCTGGAGGCCTTGTGGTGTCTGCGGTTTCAGCCTATGTCGAGACACCCCTAGTGTTCAGAATACCTCAAAAAGGGGATGTGCTTCATCCGGCTGTAGCTAGTCTGTTGTTGAGTCTCTTGGTTGTAATCGTGGTTTCTGGAGTGGTGGGCTGGATTAATGGTGCATGGAAGATTAATAAGTTGGGATGGTTTCGGGGTAAGTCTGAACCTCCGAGATTGCCCGATTCCCAAAGTCCACCAGTTAATGATATTTTACAGGAAGCGGAAGAAGAAAGACTCGGCGGTTGAAACTCAGAGAGACTCGGCGGTTGAAACCGCGTCTACACAAACGATGTCCGCCTCCGCGGACTAAGAAATAAGAGAGAATTTAGAAGTGTTGAAATCCTCGATCGATCTCCAATCCCACATCAGCATAAATCCCGCTGCTATCAGTCAACCAAATATCGGTGCTATCCGTAGTGATTCCGACGATCGCAGCACCATCACCGATTCGTTCCACCAATAACTTAGCACGGTCGATCGGCAAAAACAACACCAACTCAAAATCCTCGCCACCGTACAACGCCCAATCCAGAGCCTTTTCGGTTGATACGATTTCGCTTAAACTATGGGGAATTGGTATTTTCGCGCGATCGACTTTTGCACCAACACCGCTAGCCCGACAAACTTGCACAATCGCATCAGCTAAACCATCGCTGCTATCCATTCCAGCAATCGAAAACTCACCCGCAGCATCTAAAATTTCCCAAACAACCGGCAAAACATCCAGCCGCGGTTTAGGCTGTTGATGAGCGAGAATTAAAGAAGTTCGATCGACCTTTTCCAGATTTTGCCCAAATTCAGGATTCAACAACAACTCTAATCCCGCGCGAGAGGCCCCGTGAACACCCGTAGCCACAATCGCCCAATTCGATCGCGCATTTGACCGACGAATGGTACGATCGCACTCAACCTCCCCAAAAGCCGTAATCGCCACAGTCACCACGGGCGATCGCACCACATCCCCACCGGCGATCGGCGTATGATACACTTCCAAACAAGCCGTCATCCCCCGATAAAACTCTTCCACCCACTCCACAGCCGTATCCGCACTCACAGCCAGGGCTACCGTCACCGCCAGAGGCCTTGCACCCATAGCGGCCAGATCCGACAAATTCGCGGCTGCGGCGCGCCATCCTGCGTAATAAGGGCCTGTGGTGCGATCGCTAAAATGCACTCCATCCACCAACATATCTGTAGTGATAGCGAGAGATTTGTGGGGATTTGTAGGGATGACGGCGCAATCATCACCCACTATTTCTGCGGGGCAGAATTTTTGTAGTATTCTTAAAAGACCTTGTTCACCGATATCTTTAATCAGCATAGTATGGAGAATTTTTTATTAATTTGATACTATTATATTTGATTTTATCTACTATCGTTTATGATTGTTTTGGAATTATTTAACCGCAGAGACCGCAGAGGGCGCAGAGGAAGAGAAGAGAGATATGAATAATTTCGACATCAAGGAATTTGGTATGATTCAACCTAAATAAATAGAATACAAAAACCCCGACTTTTTAAACAAGTCGGGATTCTAACAGAATTTCTTAGTCCGCGGAGGCGGACTTTGTTTGTGTAGACGCGAATTCTATTCGCCCGGACTATTCTCGGAATTGTTATTTCCACTATTTCAACCCAGAATTGGGATAATTTCGTGGTTTATTTGTCTCTGCTTGTTTGTCGATCGCACTTTTGTAAGTATCCACCACATGATTCGGCATCACATCCCCATTTTGCGCCAAAAAAGCCCACTCTTCACCAACGTGGACATATTCAGTTTTAAAGAATACCGTAAAAGGTACAAGG
>JAJAYT010000051.1 GCA_026786085.1 Microcoleus sp. CAN_BIN18
CAACTGCCAACTGCCAACTGACTAATTCAGCCGCATAAATATGGTAGCTTTGCGAATTCCTGTTATTTCTCCCGTACTGGTAACGGTGAGCGATCGCAAATGGTCAAATAACGGTCTCGCCGAAAGTTCAATTAACCTCAACAGCGGGATTTGTTTTTCCCAAATTGCTCTGCTTGAGGGCCAGTCTAAATAAAAATAGCCATCATTAGCTGGCGGCAGCGCTTCGATACTGATTTGAAAGTCTTGATTTGCCACCAAAGAACCTGTTTCGGCTGCTTTTAGTGCTGCGTCCATTGCTTCTACTGAGGTAGTAAAAATTTCGTATTTGCCAACTGTGGCTCGGACTCCTTTTGCCTCGGTTACGATCGCACTTTGTCTATTATTTTCTTTACCATAATTCGAGCTAGTTGTCAACTGCGTCCAAGCGGTAATTTTCTGGTTTCTGAGAGTGAAGCTGCCGATGCTGTATTCTTTGCTGCGAGCAATTTCATCAAGTTTGTCGATCGCCTTTGCGGAATCTGCAGATGTTTCGGCGACAAAAACCCAATCCGCACTGTTTGACGAACTCGGACCCACTGCTAAAGCGTATTCTCCTTGTACCCAGTTGAATATATCCTGCGGCAAATTAACGCTCCAACTTTGCTGAATATCTGCGATCGTGCGATCGACTAATTTAGATACTTCTGCATTGACCGACACCACCGATGACAAATCAGCCCAAAAATTCCTTAAATCGGTGCTGGCGACGGCGAAAGGACTGGCTGAGGGAATATATTGCAAGGCTTGCACCGGTTCGGAGAGTGTAGGAGAAGCCGTGTTTTCTCGCGATGTCACTAAAGCAGTTTGAGCCAGCAATCCCCGTCGGTTGACTCCGACAGCAACTGCGAGGGAATTGGGGGAAACTTGGAGATTTTGTTCGGTTGCTGGCTGCGGGAGATTGACAAATGCTAAAGCTATTCTACCTTGATTTAACTGTTGGAAAGCTTTTTGATAGTTAGGACTGTTGCTGAGATTTAGGTTCGCTGCTTCCAAGTTGTTAATTGCATCTCGAAGTATATTCGGACTGTGGGAAAATAAAACAAAATTTAGGTTATTTCCAGAAGCCGAACGGCCGCCGATTGCCGCCGTCGCGAAACTTGATGGTAAAGTTGAATTCGGCAGAGAAAGCGGGTTGAAAGGCAAAATTGGAGCGATTTTTTGCTTGGCTGTCGGTAATTTTTTGTAATTTATTTGAATGCCTTTATATAGTTCCGACTGCACTGTTTTATCGGCACGAGATTGTTTTTGCCAGTAGGATTTGAGAAATTGTTGGCTGCGATCGGCATTTTGGGAAGAAACAGCCAGCAAAAACCCGGTTTGTTCGCCCTTGCTGCGATCGCGATCGTCGAAATCGGGATTTGTGACGGCGAAGGTGATTTCGTCACCGATCCAAGGTTGGATATCGCGACTGTAATCCAGGCCAGTATTGGCGAGGAGGCTTTTTTTTATTTGTTCAAATTCAGCGTGCGCGAGGCTTCTTTCTTTGGGAGATGCAAAAACTTGTCGCAAGGCTTCGAGGCGATCGGGATTTACCAGCATTGAAGCTAACAAAGGTGCTTGTTTCGAGACAAACACAGCCGCAGCCGGAGTAGTTGTCGGCCCACCCGCGAGCAAATTTAGGGGAGTTTGAGTTGTCAGCCAGTAAAAACCGCCTGCACTCAAGGCTAAGAGTGCCAAAACGCCAGCAATGAGGAAAGAAAAGAACGATCGCAACTTCATACAACAAGGACTAACGAGCACAGTCTACTATTAACTACAGTAGCGCATGACCGCAGCTATTGACATCTGCAAAATATAGAGGCGGTGTCTGTGAGAAACCGCCCCAATATTGACAGGCGATTGCCCGTCATTTTATTTTTCTTTAAGTCAATGATTATGCCAATCTAGCCGTCAGTTCTTCAATAGATAATTGAGGTAATTCTAACAGCAGCGATGACAAGTTTTCTGGAGATAAAGCCAGCAGATTAGGGATGAGATTTACCGGGAGTTCTTCTAATTGTCCCGATTGAATAAACCATTTTCCCAGAACCGTTTGTGCTAACAAATTTTGCACTTGTTGGTGCTCATTATGTCCCGCAGGCAGAGTAGATAATTGCACTAACAGCACAGTAAATTCGGCAACAGGCAAAGCCGATATCGGTAGAATTAATGCGACAGTTCGTGGGTCTAACTCCCCAAATCTAACTTGCAAAAAACTCTCCAAAATCATCCGCTGTCCTTCTTCCCGGCCTTCTTCCTTGCCTTCTACTCTGCCTTTTTGTTGTGCTGCTTCTAAATGTTGTTGAAAAAGAGGTGCGTGAGGCGTAGCCATCGCGTAGCGAATCGCCATAACTAACTCCTGATCTTCATCATCCCCTGCGGGAATAGGTGGTGTATTCGCTTGCAAATTTGCCTGCAAGATGTACAATATTCGTTTCAAGTATTTGTTCGCGTAAATGGCGCGATCGCCTCCTCAAACGTAATCCCGGCGCATCGCCTCAATCTTCTTGCGGCAAATTCTCCAGCCAAACCTCTAAATCTGCGATCGACTGAAAATCTAACAATTCCTCTGCTAGAGTTTCAATTTGCTCGATCGACAAATCAGCAATTCTAGTGGTGACAGATTCCGGCAAAGTTCCAACTCGCCGATTGAACAGACGGCGATTTAACTGACGTAAAATCAAGGATCTTCCTTCTTGTGCGCGGCCTTGCACAATGCCTTGCACAATGCCTTGCACAACGCCTTGTTCAATACCTTGTTCAATGCCTTCTTCCTTAGCTTCCCGATAAAACCGAGTTTCCTCAAGCGTAATCCCTAACATTGCCTCTGCCTCCCTTCGGTTCAAATTTGTAAACTTGTAAACCAATATTGTCGTCAGCATCTCTATTATGGCGCGACTCGCCGCTTCCGATTCCTCGCGCTGCGATCGCCCCAGCAACAATCGGGCCACTTCCGGCGTACTCGCCTCGTCGAGGGTTGTCAAAGCCATCAGCGCCACTCCCAGCGGCAACTGTTCAATATCCCCCAACTCATCCAAATATACCAGATGCACCTGATTGCTGTTCAAGAGCGATCGATAGGGATACGTTTCTGATTGTTCAGTCGATCGACTCGGATAAATTACCACCGCTTCCCAATCTGTAAACCGCTGACGATTGCGATAAAAATACAAAAACGACTCACCAAACAATCGCTCATAAAGCAATTCATCGCGCTGAAACTGCACCTCACAGAAATAGACAACTCCCGGCTCACTATCCGGTGGCAAAAACACGCCATCAATTTCAAACTTCGGTTCCTTTACAGCAACGGAGTCAAATCGATACTGTTCCGCATTCAATGGTGACTCTTCCAATAGCTCAAACAGCAGCGTCGGAGTTTCTTGAAAGAACTTGTAAAAGATTGAATCTCGACGCATTAAGTCAACATCTCCTCTAGCCTGTGCAACTTATCCAACCGTCGCAAAAACAGCAATTCGGTAATCTATTTAATTAATTCTAGTCGATGTTGCGGGCGATCGACTTTTTGACTGTGCGGGCGATCGGGCTTTGGGCAATATGGGTATAATTTATCACAATTTAGAGCGTTCATTCGGCGATCGGGCGATCGTTTCAAACCTGCATCCAGCAACACCCGCCGATCATCTGATTGAAGACCTGCAACAATCTGAAGAGCCTGTTTGTAAAATTATTTTAAAGTGCGAGTACATCTTGACAGGTATAGTATAATACCCTAGAGTCATAATTAAACAGTGCGGCTGTCAGCCCTCTATGAGTTGCGGCTCAAATATGTTAACTAGGATACATATTCACTATCAACACCAGTATTTAACACATGAGTAAACAATTATACAAAGTTTTTGACGAAGTAGAATTCAAAGCTCAACTGCTTGTCAAATACTGGAATAATTTTTATACAGAAATTTCCGAGCATTTACCAGATACATATCAGCCGGAAATGCAAGAACTCTCTAGTAAATTAGACGAGGCTTTAAGCAATCTGATTGATGAACTTCGTAATCCGACTCTGACTCTGGCGACTACAGGAACCACCAGTAGCGGGAAAAGCACTTTGGTAAATTTGTTGTGTGGAGCCGAAATTGTTCCTGTAGCCGTAAGTGAAATGAGCGCAGGGGCAGTCACTATCGAATATAGCAAGGAAAAATCTCTCATAATCCATGAAACACCAGGAGCATTGTGGGAGTGTGGCGAATGGAGAGGTATCAGAGAGGAGAAAATTTATCAGCGCTTATACGAAGCAATGATAAGTTATATCGAAAACAGAGAAAAACAACCGAATTTAGCTTGTCCACAATCTACAATCTTTTACCCTTTCCGGCTTGTCAAAGAGTCAAAACTAGAACTGCCAGAAGGAACAAGGGTAAAAATTCTTGATTTACCTGGTTTAGCCTATGTGGGCGATCGATACCACATTCCGCAGATGTGATTCATGTTACTGGTATTTTTGAAAAATTAAAGCCATTAAACTTTTTTTAGTCTAACTTTTTTAACTTTAGTTTCTACTTTTTGTGCAAATTAGTAGACAATATCTCAAATTTAATCTCTGCTTCTTTGCATAACAATAAATTGCTCAATTTATCAGACAAGACACTCCAATCAATCCATAGGTTTTTCGACCAAGATAATAATTATATTGGCTCAGTATTTATTTTTATCAACAAGTATCTCAATTTGACTACATCAAATCCCCCTGATTAAATAATCAGATAATATTGACGACAGACTGTACCTAAACAAGAGAGAACTTTTCGATGTTCTACCGTTAAATTGCTCGCTTGCTTGTGTCCATTGACCGCGATCAAATGTACTGCCTGAAATACCTGAAATATCCAACGCATAGTCGGTTTATTTGTTAATTTCTTCACCTGATTCTTGACCAAAATTCCTGATGATTCTAATTCTTGTCTTAGCTTTCTTTGTGCTAGGGTATAGACCAACAAACACAGTCCCATTATCATGGCAATTGCTTCTACTCTCTGAGGATTTTTTACGAAGACACTTGAAGTAAAAAACAACGGATATTTCAGGAATCTAAATCCTCTTTCTGTAGATTGTTGCGCTTTGTATTCTTTGAGTACGCTCTCATTGCTCAATTCATTTTTGTCAATAATATTTGTTGCCAAAATGAATCTTCCTGCTTGGGTTTTTTCAGCTTCAATTGCTTCTAATTTCGTCTCTAATTCACCTATTACTCGATAAATAATTTTATTGGGCTTGGTCAATTTACTTGGTCTACCTGATTGCTCATATTCGGCTTTTTCTTGACATTTAATATTTGTGATTTTATGATATTTGAATGAATTTGATAATTTTTCTATCGCCATTTTAGCATCGGGCTCACAAGCAAAATTTTGCTGGGATAGCTTGCGTAGAGAGGCTGATGCTTTTTCTTTTTGTTTTTCTACTTGCTTATTTACTTGTTCAATACTTGATTTTTTCCTCGCCTCACTTTCTACGATTAACCATCTTTGCTTGATTTCTCCATAATTACTTGATTTTTCGACCATTTTATATCCTGATATTTCACTATCTGTCCATTGGTTATCTTCGATATTTAAAATTTGCTCCTAAGCTGATTTTATACTTAAAGGAACTCTAGTTATCCAGTTCATTTCGATCATGGCGATGATATTATCTTTGGTATATAAGGCACTATCTGCTACATTTACACCTTCAAATGTCCAGGATTTTTTGAATTCTTTTAATCGGTCTACAAACACACTTTTGTCATCGATATTTCCTGAGTCTATTTTGAGATATAATGGTATGTCTCCATCTCCTGTACAAATCATGTCAATAATAAATTGCTTGAGGTCTGGTCGATGATCCCTCGAATATCCATGTTTGAGCTCTATGGCTTTCATCTCTGATTCAGGTTTGGATTCTTGAATTTTCACTTCTCCCTCAATTTTGACTGAATTGACTCCTTTTTCTGACGGCTTTGCGTACTCCCCATGCACATACATTGAAGTTCCATCCAAATGTATGCTATTCATTTTTACTTGAAATTTTTCGGCGGCTTTTATGGCGATTGCTGTAAATAGTTGTGTTGTGCCTACCGCATAATATTTGTCTAATGCTCTCGCTAATCGGTCATCATTTAAATGTGATGGTAATACTCCTTCTCCAATCAGATGTTCTGTTGCTTTGCCGACGAAAAACTGCTCAAATAGGTATAAAGGGGCGCTTAAAAACCCTAATCCATTCAAAATCATTGCTTTCATTACTTGTCCAGGAGTTAGCATCTCTTTTTCTTTGATGCCCACTTGTTGATTCACTAATTCTACCAGTTCCATTTCATCGATAATTCCGGCTATTATTCCTAAATGATCTATGTTGAGAACTTTAATTTCAACTTGTGGCTTACTGATGATTTTTTACACCTGTGTTGCTGACTCTATTATCTAATTTTAGCAAAAATTGAAATCTTTGCTAGGTA
>JAJAYT010000052.1 GCA_026786085.1 Microcoleus sp. CAN_BIN18
GCATTGCCGTTTCCCTACGGATGAAATCCTCTAATTTCGGTAGTAGCAATATTTTTCTAAATTCGTTAAACAATCCATTGCCGAACTTCTCCTATGCGCTTAAAATCCCTTGATGTTTTTCGCGGAATTGCGATCGCCTCCATGATTCTAGTCAACAACCCCGGCAGTTGGAAACAGGTGTATCCGCCACTAGATCACGCAGAATGGCACGGTTGCACTCCAACAGACTTAATATTTCCGTTTTTCCTGTTTATCGTTGGCTGCGCGATGTCCTTCTCCCTGTCTAAATATACTGAAACTACTACAAAAATAGAAACAAATATCTACTGGCGAATTGCGCGCCGCGCGGCGATTCTATTTGTATTAGGATTGCTGCTAAATACATCCTCGATCGCCCTTGACGTACTTCTCAACAGCGCCCCAGTGGAAAACTTCGGTAAAATCCGCATCATGGGAGTATTGCAGCGCATCGGTTTAGCCTATTTCATCAGTGCGATCGCCATCCTCAACCTTTCCCCCCGCTATCAAAAACTGCTGGCTGTGGCGGTGCTTTTAGGCTATTGGGCTGCATTAACCGTATTTGCTGTAGGGGGGTACAGCACAAGCGCATTTACACCGGAGGGCAATTTTGGCGGATATGTCGATCGGCTAATACTCGGCAGCCAACACCTGTACAAAGGCGGCCCCTTCGATCCCGAAGGATTGTTGAGCACCTTACCAGCCAGCGTGACAGTGCTGATCGGCTACTTCACAGGAGAGTGGCTGCGCGTACAGCCAATCAAAACCCGCACGAGTTTAAATTTAGCGATCGGCGGTCTCTGTTGCCTAATAATCGGTCATTTGTGGGGATTTTCCTTTCCCATCAACAAACAACTGTGGACGAGTTCCTATGTAGTTTTTACTGCTGGTTGGGCGTTGCTATTGTTAGCAGTTTGCTACGAAACAATAGAAGTGCGGGGTTGGAAATGGGGGCGGCCCTTTGAAATCATGGGATTGAATGCGATTTTCCTGTTTGTCGCCTCCGGTATTGTTGCCAGAATTTTGTTAAAAACTCATATCGGCATTGGTAAAACTGCTCCAACGACTTACAGTTGGATTTATGAAAATTGGTTTGTGCCTTGGGCTGGGCCACTCAACGGTTCTCTGGCATTTGCTGTGGCGATGGTCTTATTTTGGTGGTTGATTTTGTATGGGATGTATCGCCGCAGTTGGCAGATTAAGATTTGAGTAGTTTGATCTGTAGTGGATATACCTCTTTTCTGGGTAGCGCGTGATCTACTTGAACCGGAGAGTGCGAGGTACTAGATGCTTGAAAGGGAGACTTCCTATGGCAAATAGTAGCTAGTGGGTATTGACATCCAAAAGCCTTTTGCGGTAATTTACAAAAAATCGTGATAAAATATAAAAGTTTACTAATAAAGTAGTAGTCATCTAAAAAGATAAGAGGTGAATAGTGATGGCAAGAATGATTCCTAAAAAATTTTCATCAGCAACTAAGAGCTACGCAGAAAAGGCTCTATTCCAAATTTTTGAGAATAATCTCAGTGATGATTACGTTGTTTTTCATGGAGCATGGTGGCAGCACATCGGATATATCGTTCAAGATAGGGAAGCTGACTTCATCATTATTCATCCCGATCGAGGAATTCTTATAGTAGAAGCTAAAGGAGGGAAGATAAGCTACGATCCTCTTAATATGGCTTGGTATCAGAATCAACACAAGATGAAGATATCTCCATTTAAACAAGCCAAAGAAATTAAGTTTAAGTTTTTGGATTTTCTTAGTAAACACGACGAATTTAAAAATAAAGATTTTTGTATAGGACAATGTGTGGCTTTTCCTGATATTGATGGGGTGGTAAACAATCTACCCGCTGAAGCACCTCAAGAAATATTACTTTTACGTCCTCAGTTAGGAAATATTAGTGGCTGGATATCTTCGGTTTTCGATCACTACTATAAAGCGGAGAAAGATTTTATAAAACTTGGAGAGCAGCGAACCGATTCAATCATTAACCTCATATCTCCAAGTACAGAGTTCAGGAAATATATTGCTAATGATATTGGTGAAAATAAAAAAGAAATTTTTCGATTAACAAAACAGCAATTCGACATCTTGAATAATTTGTACTTACATTCTCAGTGCATTGTTCTGGGCTGTGCTGGTTCAGGGAAGACTCAGTTGGCAATAGAAAAAGCAAGAAGGTTATGCCAACATAAGGTTAAAACACTCGTAATATGTAAATCTAGCAACCTTTCTCTTTATCTCGCTGCCTCTTTACAAGATGAAATTACAGTGGGTTACTGTGTAGTTTCTAGTTATCAAGAAATATTCCAAAAAACTTCTAAGGAGACATTTGAGTTTACAGCAATCATTGTTGATGAAGGACAAGACTTTGAACGTCAAGAAATTAACGATTTGAAAAAGTTAATTCCCAACAATGGGGTATTTTATATTTTTCAAGATAGCAATCAAAATCTTTCAAAGAATGCAAATTTATTTGCTCTAAAAGTAAGCCCAAATGTTTTAGATAAAAATTGTCGAAACACTCACAATA
>JAJAYT010000053.1 GCA_026786085.1 Microcoleus sp. CAN_BIN18
ACCTTCCTTTACAGCCGCATAGTCCTGATATTTGATAGTTTGCCGATCGCCCGACTGTAATTGGCGTTGCAGTTTGTCAAAGATCGGTTTGAATTGCTCAAAGTCTGGGCACGAAGTCCGTTGGGCGATTTCCTCTGCGGCTTTGATTTCTTGGCGCGATCGCACATTCACAAGCTGCGTAACATCGTTGTCTGCGGCGACATCGAGCCCAAGGGCAGTCAGCAGTGCCTCATCAACGGGGGTTTCTGTCGTTAGGTGGGCATCATCGATCGCATCTAACAGTCCCCTGGCGATCGCATTATGCAATACGAGGTTGAAGATGTGGGGGATGCGGAAGCATTTGAGGAAGAGTGTGCGGCGTTACCAGATTTTTCAGCAATGTTTGAATCACTTTGAAGAGTTGGTGATATAATAAAAAACCTTCAGCTTAAAGCCGAAGGTTGTCATCAGGGTGCATCTACTTGTTCTGTATTCATTGGGGATTGAGTTGGATCAGGAAGAAGTGAGGGTATTGTGGCAAAGATTGCTTAACGAGTAATATCAATAGGTTTAGCGATCGCTGTTTTCTACAGCATTACTTCACCGATAGACTTGCGACGCTTGGTGTACATGGGCTTGTGCGACTGCCCGTGTCTCTCCCTATGATTTGATGCTATCGCAAAGAAGCACGTAGACTTTCAAGTTCATCATCCTGTAAACACCTAAGAAAAGAGCGATACCTGCGCGCATTTGGATGTGGAAGAAAAGCAAAAAATCTTTCATAGTCCCCGATTTTAATGGACTCGGATATCGAAACTGTTGAGGAAATATTGAATTGACTTTGGATCGCTTGGCGCGCACGAACTCCTAAAACCACAATAACTTTTGCTCTTGATAGTTCTAAAGTCCTCAATAAATAGGCTTTTACGCATTGAGCCTGAGCTTCTTTTACGCCAATTTCAGAATGGGATTTGCAATGTACTATCTCGGTGAGAGCATAATCTATTCCTGGCTTAACATCCCGTTGCAATAATTCAATCGCACGTTGACGGACTGCTGCCCAAAACTTAACAGCATGGCTATATGTCCCATCCTTCAGCAAGGATTTACCATTGATAACCCAGTCCTTTTGCCCTCCTCCAAAACGATAATTAAAGTAATTGTTTATATCGTTATCTGACCAACACCAAGTGGGGTAGACTTCATCAGAACCAATTGATGGATTTGAACTCAAAAAAAGAATAGGCGCTTGCTCGATCTGCCCACTCCAAGGTTCAGGTATTTGAAACTTGTCTAAATCGAGCGATTTTTGAGAATTAACTATGTCACGGCAGGGATTTTCTGTAGAAGGATCTTCTAGACATTTCCGTGCATGAGGGCAGTGAGTAATTTCATATAACAAATTTTTCTCAGACATTATTAAGGAGGTCTCAACTGAGACAGTCTTTCTTATAGTTTTACAGGGAATCTGGCTGTCTAACGGTTGAGACGAGCCGCAGCAGAAACTTCTGATTCTCAAAGTTGACACTCCTCGACCTAAAGGTGCGGGGATTCTTAATTCAGCGACTAACCTTTAAATGTTGCGTCCTTTCGGCAATACTCCGACCTTTTAACCGTAGAACCCTACCAATTAACGAGCCTGATTCGCAGCCATCCCAGCGGGTCTGTCTCCAAAAGCGTACTAGAATATTTATCTAGAGTTTGGGTATGCCCTACCCTACTTAACAATCCTAAAATAGTTTGTTTTGACTGGTTTAAGGCTTACTGAATTCAGCCCATAGCTGTTTAAAGAGTTTTCGCTGCTCTGTGTCCCCAGTTTATGCCTAAAAGTGTGTCTCATGTCCCGTTTCACGATGGCAAAGGAATTTAACCTTGACTTTTAGAGTATACCACAAATATCGGAAACTACCGCAAATTTTGAAACAAGTTTTAAGAAATTAAAGCCGTCCTAGAAGGACAAGGTTTTAAACCCAAATGTTTGATAACCTCTCGGTGGCTCCATCGATTTGTTGTCTTGCTTAACAAGCACATACCGCTCACTCCCCAATCATCGTCTTTGTGGCGGCTATTTCTTTTGGGCAGCATTACGATCGCATCAGACTTCCTGTGTTCGCATCGTATCGGAATTGATCGATCGTTCCTGCCTTGATTTTTTCGATCGCCTCCTCAATCACCTCTAGCGGAACCAGGAACCACTCCCTTGGCTGCACTTGCGAACCAAAGCGATCCTGTAATTCCATATCTAATCGAGCACTGCTGAAAAACTTATGAAGTAGTGCCTCAAGTCCCTTGCGGTTGATATTCGCCAGTTTGAATTTTGCGACGATTTCCACTTCTGCTAGCAAATAAGTCGGGTCTTTCTTGGCGTTGGCAATTCGGCTTTTTACATCGCCTCCGGTGACACCAATCTTGTGAATGACAGACCGATTCTCGACAATGAAGGGATGATCCGATCGGCTCCTGAGCACGTAAATGTAGCCAGTTGGTAAGTCGTCCACTGCTTCAACGTGAGAAAACAGAGGGCCAAAATCTGGAGTGGTAATGCGGCGACTGGACTTGTCTTTATTCAACGCACGCTGGAGCGATCGCACCAGCAAGTCACTCTCGGTAGCGTTGTCATACACCACCCTCAACCTGCGATCGAAACGGCCATAGTCGCTGACAAACGGCTCCCCCGTCTCCGCAACCAAAACCTTCTGCCCATCGAGGATGAACAAATCACCTTCCTTTACAGCCGCATAGTCCTGATATTTGATAGTTTGCCGATCGCCCGACTGTAATTGGCGTTGCAGTTTGTCAAAGATCGGTTTGAATTGCTCAAAGTCTGGGCACGAAGTCCGTTGGGCGATTTCCTCTGCGGC
>JAJAYT010000054.1 GCA_026786085.1 Microcoleus sp. CAN_BIN18
ACCTTCCTTTACAGCCGCATAGTCCTGATATTTGATAGTTTGCCGATCGCCCGACTGTAATTGGCGTTGCAGTTTGTCAAAGATCGGTTTGAATTGCTCAAAGTCTGGGCACGAAGTCCGTTGGGCGATTTCCTCTGCGGCCTTAATTTCTTGGCGCGAACGCACATTCACAAGCTGGGTAACATCGTTGTCTGCGGCGACATCGAGCCCAAGGGCAGTCAGCAGTGCCTCATCAACGGGAGCTTCTGTCGTTAGGTTGGCATCATCGATCGCATCTAACAGTCCCCGTGAGTCTAGGGGTTTCAAGACAGCGCGACATTCCTCCGATTCCCGCAGCCGATCGAGCCGCACCGCATATAGCCGCTCAAAAATATCCCCATCCTCCCCATGCTGAGGCAGTCTGCCCTGTTCGTTCACAAATCGATCGATCTCCTCAAAACCTGCAATGATTCGCTCTTCGCGGGCAGAGCGTTGTCCAGATTGAGGAGGCGCAGTGTCGATACCCAATTCATTGAGCAAGTCCAAATCGTCATCTGTCGTGTACTTAGGCATCGTTTTCCTCCTTCACCTTGCGTTGTAGGAAGGCAATCCCCTCCGCCATCCGTTTTTCCCAGGGATCTGCTGCTGTGAGGGAAGGCAATCTACCTTTCTCTTGTTTGAACCGCAGCCCCCGTCTTGCCAATTCCCGTGCTTCTTCCACCGAGAGGTTGATCCGCTTGGCCGCAATCACTGCTGCCACCTGCTTTAGCCGTTCTTCGCTCATGGATTTGGCGAGGATGGCGTAGGCTTCGCCAAAGGGATTGATGCGATCGATCAAATCCATGTCCAACTCGGTGACAGATAGGGCAAACTGCCTTACCCCGTCGATCAGAGCAGTGTTTTTTGGGGCTTCGCCGTCACCCGATTTTGTCGCATATACTCCACCCGCTTCGTTCATAGTTTTTTTGGCCTGTTGGACGAAATTGAGGGCGGCGATCGCGTGTTGGCGCACAGCTTCTCGATCCTCTGCTTCTAAATCTGGAAATTTCTCTTTGACAATCTTGCCCATGCGAACCTGCGTCAGTTCCTCCGGCACCAGTTCCTCGTCAAACAAGCCACGCTCGATCGTAGGCTTGTCTTGGACAAAAGCCGTAATCAGATCAGTCAAATCCTCGCGGCAGATGCGTCCAGCTTCCGGGCTTTTCGGTTCGGCCAACCCCTTGATTTCTAATTGGATGTGGCCAGTCTCTGGATTGACTCCCACGTTGCACTTGCCCGGATTGTAGCCATCCTCTCCGTAGTCAAAGCCGGGGGTGGCTTGATTATTCGGGTACTTGGGTTTGAACTCGAAACGGGGCGCGAGAACCTGCTCCATCAGCAGGCTGGCGGCGATCGCCTTGAGAGTGTCGTTTACGGCTTCGGTGACGGCGGATTCAGCAGCATCTGGTTCGGCGATCAGGTTGGTGAAGCGGGCGCGGAGTTTACCGGGGGCATCGCGGGTGGCGCGACCGATAATTTGGACGATTTCTGTCAGGCTGGAGCGGTAGCCGATCGTCAGAGCGTGTTCGCACCAAATCCAATCGAAGCCTTCTTTTGCCATGCCCAGGGCGATGATGATATCGACGCGATCGCGGTTGTGCTTCTGGGTGGGATCTTTGAGGGCGGTGGCAACCCGATCGCGCTTACTGGGATCGTCATCTACGAGATCGGCAATCTTGAGGATCGTGCCGTCGGCGGTTTTGACGAGTTGAAACCCCGTTTTGGGATCGATGCCCTGCCATTCGCCCAATTCTTCGATGATGTGCTCCACCTCGCGGATCTTGTCCTTGGTGCTTTCGCGGGAGTTGACATTGGGAATGTGCAGAATGGTTTTTTCCTTCGGGTTGAGCACCTTCATGATTTCGTCGGTGTAGCTGCCTGCGTAGAAATAGTAGCCGATGTCGAGTTGCTTCAGGTATTGGTAGCCGTTGAGCTGTTCGTAGTAGGTATAGGTGATGGTATCGAATTTTGATTCGTCTTCTGGGTGCAGTACGGCTTCGGCATCGCCGCGAAAATAGGAGCCAGTCATGGCGATGATGTGGGTTTTGTCGCGGCCCATGAGTTGGCGGATGCGATCGCCTAGTTTGTTGTCTGGGTTGGCGGAAACATGGTGAAATTCATCTACTGCGATCAGGCGATCGTCAAAAACTTCGATACCAAACTTATCTGCGGCGAAGCGGAAGGTGGCGTGGGTGCAGATCAGAATCTTGGCATCGCTGTCTAGAAACTTCTGCATTGCGTCTACTTTGCCACCGTTGTCACCGCCCGGTGCATCGCAGAGATTCCACTTGGGTTTGACTTGCCAATCGGCCCAAAAGCCATATTTGCTCAGTGGCTGATCATGGAAGCTAGCGCCGATCGCCTTTTCGGGCACGACAATGATCGCTTGCTTGAGCTTCTGGTTTTCTAGCTTGTCGAGGGCGATGAACATGAGTGCCCGACTTTTGCCAGAGGCGGGGGGCGATTTGATCAATAGATATTGTTCGCCGCGTTTTTGGTAGGCGCGTTCTTGCATCGGGCGCATCCCCAGGGCGTTGGGTTTTGTGGAGGTGCCATTTTGGGCGTAGGTGACGGATACAGCGGGAATTGCTTTGGGTTTGCTCATGGCTTGGAACCTTTGGTTGGGTGCTTGTCGGGGGCATTTTGGTAAATCAAAGTCTACAGATCAAATCGCCACGCCGAAAGGTTGCCGATAGCTGCTGCAAAGAAATTCCTTGTTGCCCATAAAGATTTTGAAGTGCCTGTTGAATATCTGTTACAGAGTCATTGAAATAGGTTGCACTATTTTGTTCGATCAGACGTTGAGCAGATTTAAAGTTCTGATGGCTAACTTCTGCCATCGAAATATTTAGGTCATTTAGGAGTTTTCGTCCCATCTGCATGGCAATAAAGCATGAAGCATAGCGAACAATATCTGGGTCAGTAGGCTCTGGCCTTTTGCGTCGATTTTCGGCAATTCTGTAAAGCTGAACCGCAATTACAACCTGTGCCCCGCTTAATTGGTCGGTAAATATTGCATTATACAGTTTTCCGAAATGCTCACGAGAGAAAAATTTTGCCTGATGAGGCTTTTCTCTCCAAACAGCTAGTATGGCTTCAGCAGCGACTCCTGAAGTAATGTCTATAGGCCTGGTACTGGTATCAGAACGCTTACGTCGGTAATTGAATCCTAACTGCTTAATATCTATTTCCAGTCTTTGCTGGCGTTCGTCATTAGCTCGCAAATCTTTAAGATCTACTGGGTTTTGACTATTGGTGGCATAAGTAATTCTTTGAACTAAATCTCTATTTTCAGAAGGTAATTGGTAAAGTCGAAGCAGAACATAAGCTTGGGAATTTTCATGAAGGAAACTATTTTCACGTAAGGTTTTGTGTATAGTTAGGCAGGTTTGACCACCGTTGATGATTTGTAAATTTTCGACACGTACCTGGTAATTGCCATCTTGCAAAGCATTATATGAAAAGCCATCACAAGTTAGGGTAACACCATTATTGTAAAAGTAGAAATTGTTTTTTTCATCGCTATTCAAGGTGTCTCTAATGCCTTCATTGACGCGGTTGCCTTGCAAGCCTAAGTAACGACGAATATTACGCTCTAAGAGTCGTTCACCATGTCGCTCAATCAGTGCAGCGATTTCGGTGACGGAAATTCTGCCAACTAATACTCGGCTAAACTCCATATCCTCAACGATCGCCTTGCCGCTGAGTTGCAAAGAATCTTTTACGGGTTTGGCGGCTTGTAGAACTTTGACTAAGCGTTCGTGATTCACGTGTTCCCATGTTACCTGATCGCCAAAACCAGTGCGTTCTATAGCTTCCTGAGCAGAAGCATTCCATTTTAGACCATTGTTACAGGCTAATGCCCGAACTTGTGGGATGTAGCCATCCCGAATCAGACTACGAGCTTCTTCGACTTTTGCGAGTAGTCGTTGATTAATGTGTTCTAGTTTAGCTGCTGGATTAAATAAGTATTGAATTGCATTTATTAAACTTTCTATGCCTTGTTCTGGAAAGTTAGAATCTCCTTCTAGCTTATTCTTGTATTTTGCTTGAAATAAGCTAACTATAAATTCACCATCATACTCTTCAGAGATGTGTATGGCATCGACACCAAAGTCACCTCCTCCTTCGGTTAGGCAATCGAAAGCGTCGTCATCTTCTAAATCCAAGATGGTTCTAGCACATAGGTACACAAAAGCGAGGGATTTGAGTCTGCCGTCATCTGTGATTTTCAACTCTTCGGCGGACTTTTGACGAATATCGTTACCGACTGATATTAGGCGTTGATCAATAATTGAGGCGTTGATATTCATCTGTTTACCAGAAAGAATTGGTTTAAAGCCTCTCCCTTTTAGGGAGAAATTAAAAGAAAACTATTCATTTGAGTTATCTAGAATATCGGGATTTTTAATAGATTTTTTCTCATCTGAAGCAAGCCGCCGCTCAACTTTTTTGACATCTTCAGCAGGTGGCAAAGATTCTGGGCGAATACCCCGTTCTAGTAACGTCTTGCGAACTGCTTGATTGTTAGTGATATGTTCTCTAGAAATTTCTGGTTCATTACTCAGTTGTTTTTGCTGTGCATTGAAGATCGTAATTTCTGCTGCAAAATCTTTGGCTTTGAGGATAATTGTTGGTGCAAAATCAGCAAGAGGTCTGTTATCAGGTACTTTCCATTGAGCTTTCATAGCTTGAGTAGATTTCCCAAATAATGCTGTGTCTCCTTTACTGCGAATTGAGGCAAAATTGCGATCAAATAGAT
>JAJAYT010000055.1 GCA_026786085.1 Microcoleus sp. CAN_BIN18
ATACTACTCGAAGCTCTCAAGGTTGGAGCAGTTTCTGTTGCGGCTCTGTTTCACTTGGCTGCTGAGAGCTCCGCTATTACTGCAATTATTAGCCAGTTGATAACTTTAATCAGTTCTGGTGCTGCTGTTACTGAAATAGCGACGGCGATGGGGTCGTTGGCGGGTTCACTGGGATTGTCTCTTGACGCTCTCATCCACATATTACAAATGATCGGTTTGATGCTGGCATTTTAAATTGATTCCCCCAGCTTTTCAGGGAATTAACCATGATTTGTGTGGTGAGGTTTTGTGCGGGATAACACGATCGTTATTGCTTCCTATCGCAGTTAATCACACCCATCAAGTCATTAGACAACAAACTTGCGACTTAGTTTACCATAACCTTATATCAAAAGCGATCGCCCTTTTGTCCCTAAAGGCCGATCGCCCTAATTATTCTTCACTCAAACTATTTCCGAAGCTAAAAGCCTCCCATCAACTCGCTCATATTCATCTTCCAGTAACCACGAGTGAGCCTCATCGTAACTTGAACTGAAAAACAGCAGTTTATAATTCGTCGATGGCTCGTAAATACCACAGTTACTATTTTTGCCCCCCACTAACATCAGAATCCGAGGCGGGAAAACAATCGGATCAACCCACAACTCGATAAATTCCCAATCCTTGACTTGTTCGCCGAGGTTTTGTGCGGGATAACATCGCTTTTATCATAACAGCTAAAGGATATTTAAGCACTTTCCTCGATTAAATCCGCTTCAGCATCCCGCCGTCTATTCATCCCTTTTTCAATGCTCGTTCCCAGCCAAATTCGTTTCATTTTACGAATTTGTTCGGCAATTTTATTCACATTCTTTTTCGTGACCAAATCGCGAACTACACGCATTTCTAGGCGACGGTTTCCCTGCATACTCGTGCCGCGATTGAACACCAAACTTACCAATCCTCCTTGAACATCTGCGGGCAATTGTTCAAAACCGGGAAATGCTTCTTTTGTCAGATTGTAAAATTTCGGCACTGTGACAATATTAAAAACTTCCCAAGCTAATTCCCAGGGAACAATGATGTCTCTAACACTAGCTAAACGTTCTTTTGCTGCATCCTCTGTCAACCCGCAGCAGTTACTCAAACGCTGTTGCTCGACATCTGGTAATTTCTGCCAATCTTGGTTAAAAACTTCTACAGTATTGTAACCTAGATCATAACCGATGCCGATCGTAATTCCCGATGCTCCTTCCGGCCAAGTTGGACGCTGCAACAGGCTTTCGTAGTATTCCCGCCCGCCACCGACCTCAAATTCTAAGATTAGCTCGATCGCCCTGTATGATAAAAGTGACGAGCCCAAAAGTTCCCCAGGGAACAAAGTAGCGAGGGTTTTGGGGCCCGCGATGCCGTCTGCCAAAATTTTTTGATTAGTCTGAAACTGTTTGAGAGATGTTTCAGTTTTCGGCCCAAACTTACCATCTGCACTTCCTGGATTCAACCCTAACTCCAGCAAGCGTTTTTGAAGTTTCACAACATCGGAACCCGATGCACCTAATTTTAGAGTTTGCATAACCTGTTTTCCTGTAATGCGATCGGCACAATAATTTTTGCTTTATATTGTACCACAACCAGGATTTCCCAAACTATTGGATTAATTCAGCCTCAGTCAGCAGAGCAAAATCGCGCGGATTTTGTAACACGAAACAGTCATTTTCTTTAATTAAATCACCAAAACAGGTAACTGGCGATCGCGCTTCATAAGCCTTGAGGGCCAACTGATAATCTGATCCGCTCAATTCCAGATTAATCTTTCTCAGCTTCCCCACCACAAATCCCATTAATATAATTTTGCAAGTTGCCGATTCTTCCCCCTGTACTTTATTGATCCATCCTGAGATAGCAACATTAGGTAAAGAAGTGATTAAATCGCTGAGAATGTCTAGCTGAGAACGATTTTCTATCACTTCTAGCGTCTTAAAAGCTTCAGCAATAAGTTGAGGTGCATCAAATTCTTGTCTCACAGGCTGCTTGATTTCAAAAACCTGACCAGCATCATTCTTTTTGTGCCAAATCCAAGTATTCTCATAGACTAAAGCAACTTTTTGCCAGCCATTTGCCTCTAAGTGTTCGCCTAGCACATTTGGATCTATAGTTTGGAAAATTTCCTTGTCTTTTACAGTTACTTTCACGGTAAACCTCCTTGACTAAGACGCTGCATAATAGACTTGAGAGCCTCTACTGTGAACTGATTAGAGCGGGATAACTCAACTGTTACATTCGCTGTATTGAGTCTTTCTGGCTGTCCCCGCAGCGACACCCAGTAGGCGCAATACCTCATGCACATTTCGTCTTCAGACTGCTGCAACCAGTTTTCTAGATTTTCCGGTACTAAAACTACCACTAACAGGCGCGGAACCTGGGAATTGATGATCAAATCCCTGTAGTTTTTTATCCTCACCGGATATCGGATGAACTGCCCGTCGAGTACATCCCTTGAGGTACATTTTAATTGTAAGTTAAGCTCAGGGGAAAAAACTACTCCCTCACCGCCTCTTGCCACAATCTTCAAATCAATGCTGTCGTCATCTACTTCTGGCTGACTGACAGAAAAACCTCCTACTGCTGCAATGGCACGTACATAAGCTTTGCTCAAAAGTTCTTTCTGCTGGTTCAGTTCCATTCCAAAATAAACCTATTGTGAAAATAATTTATTTTACAATAAACCTGTTGCAAAAGTAATGTGAGCCGAGAACCCGCCCTTAAAGCCGATCGATTGGTATAATTTCTTATTCTTAGTCCGCGGAGGCGGACATCGTTTGTGTAGTCGCGGTTTCAACCGCCGAGTCTAAAAAAAGCCCCGGTTTTTTGAATAAACCGGGGCTTTATACACTTAAACTGCGTGTTTTCGATACCAATCAATCGTATTTCTCAACCCTTCCTTAAACTCCACTTCAGCCACAAAACCAAACCTTTCCTTAGCCCTTTGAGTATCCAAACAGCGGCGGGGCTGACCGTTTGGTTTGTCTGTTTCCCAAACAATTTCTCCCTGATATCCCATCAATTCGCAAATTGTTTCCACTAAATCGCGAATTTTAA
This sequence comes from Microcoleus sp. CAN_BIN18, assembly GCA_026786085.1. Classification (GTDB taxonomy): domain Bacteria; phylum Cyanobacteriota; class Cyanobacteriia; order Cyanobacteriales; family Microcoleaceae; genus Microcoleus. The sequence goes on from JAJAYT010000055.1 coordinate 3,079, forward strand.
TTTCGCTATTTGTTCCCAAATTAACCGGGTCAGATTCATTGTAAGATTGAGCCGCCATTACAATGCCGCGCGCGGCATCTGTGTAATACAAAAACTCGCGACTGGGGCTACCG
>JAJAYT010000056.1 GCA_026786085.1 Microcoleus sp. CAN_BIN18
ATGGTGTGCTTTGTATTTTGCTATGTTCTGTTCGTTCTGCCGTATTACATGCGGGTTTTTTTTGGGTAATTAAAGTCTTATCTATTAACCAATCCGATCGTTGTCAATCGATGGCGAACTCATCGCGTTTTTTGGTGAGGCCTTCCATCTAAAAACTGCGATTTATCGGAATTTTGATGACCGTTTGAGACTTCTTGCATCGAATTTTTAAACCAGATGGACTGTTGGGGGAATGGCATAGAAATTTTCTCTTCATCAAATACCTGCTTCAATCGTCGGCGAAACTCGCGTCCGACTTCCCACTTTTTCAGCGGTTGAGTTTGAATCAAGAGGCGAATCGTAATGCTATTTTCACCAAACGCATCAACGCCCAGTACCTTGGGAGGTTCTAAGATTAATTCTTGCCACTCAGAATCCAAACTCATTTGAGTCGCTGCTTTTTTAATTACGGCGATCGCACGGTCAATATCGGTATCATAAGCAACCTCAATACCTAAATTCACACGAGACCAACTGCTCGTATGGTTTTTTACCATCGTAATACTACCATTTGGAATACTAATTAGATCGCCATCTTGGTTCCGTAATTGAGTTACCCGCAGGTTCATTGTTTCCACGGTTCCACTTTCATTGTTAGCAGTGATTATATCACCAACGCCATACTGATCCTCCAAGAGAAAAAACAGTCCGTTAATCATGTCTTTGACAAGACTTTGAGAGCCAAACGAAATCGCCACCCCAAAAATACTCACACTTGCCAAAAGCGGCACAAGATTAACACCCAAAATTGACAAAGCAGTCAATCCGCCAGCAGCAATACAACAGAAACCGCTAGCTCCCTTCATCACGCCGGAAAAGGTTTGTAGTCGCTGAATCGTTCGGACTGATGCACTGTCGGGAAGGAATTGCCCCTGACTCAGGGCTGCTACAAAATGGTCAATTACAACGAAGCTGATGCGAAGTATTAGGTAAGTTGCAGCCCCAATTAAGATTAAGTTGAGTAAGGTGACGCTCAAACCCTTCAGCAATAGTGATTGCAGCCATCGAGTCTGCGGAAACAGGCTCAAGCAAAATGAAATTCCGCCTCCCCACAGGCCAAGCTGTCCCAGTTGCAATAACCGCTGTCGTACTTCGTACCAAAATTTGATCCGCTGCTTCTGAGCAATTTTTTGTTGCTGTTTGGAAGCACTCGCTGCTGCTTCATCCTGCTCCTGTTCTGACAAATCTTCTACTTGTTGCTCTTGGGAAGCATTGAGTTGTTCGATTTGTGTTAAGACTGCTCCATAACGGGCTTTGATATAGCGCTGTCTGAGGCGCATTCCCAGACTGATCAGGAGCATAGATAGCATGACTCCGCCCGATCGCAATGCCTGCTTTGCTAAAAACTCTGGCTGATGTTCCCGTTGAGACGCAAGCAGGGCATTCTTAATAATTTGAGTCAAGTTTTGAGTGTGAGTGGTTAGCTCGACTCCGTACAGGCGAGCATCGTCAGTGGTAACGGTCATCAAATAGTTTCCATTAACAGAGATAATGGGAAGTTGACTGGTTTGGTCTACGTTGTAATCGACTTCTAATTTCCCTGTTTCAAAGTTGGTATTAGCAATTTCTTGAAGCTGATTTGTAACGGTTTGTACTCTTTGCTGAATGGGTGAGATAGAAATTGCTTCTTGCTGCTTGGTGTTGAGCGCAGGAGCTGTCAAAGCAAATATCTGACGACCATCTAAATGAACATCACCGACAACAAAGTTGGTGCTATCGTTGGCGGAATAGATATTGAATAATCGCTGTGGTTGTGGAGATGAGGGTTGTCCGGCCACTGGCACTATTGACGCGCCCAAGAGGAAGATGAATGCACCAATTGCCAAAGCAATTTTGCGCCACAGGTAATTAGTTCGACGAGAATTAAGATTTATCCAGTTCAAGCAAGACATTTTTCTACACATTGCATATTTGTATCAAGGTCTCACCTGGGTTTGATTGCTACAGAATGCAGTTGACGGCGATCGCAATCTGCGCGGCCGCTATTAAGCCAAGGATGATGGCGCAATACGGTGGCCTTGAGGTGGGATCGCTCAAAGCCAGAGGAATTGAGCCAATGATGGTGGTGAGGCCTGACTCGATCGACTAAAGGGTTGAGTTCGATCGGCGGTTTCGCCACCAAAGCTGTCATTATAACGCTGTAGCCAGGACTGTTTGATTAGATGAGAAATTGAGGCGCTGTCACAGTCGTGGCTGGCAAATTCTGCGATCGCCCGATCGGCAATCATCTGTCGCTTTTAATCGGGCAAATTAAAAAATGTTTTAGCTGCTGCATAGCAAGCAAAGGTAACGCAGCAAGCGACAGTCACTTTTGAGTTACGACGGGAAACACAAGCTGTTTGAGAACATCAAAGCGCGAACAGTTCCAGTAATCGATGTGGGAAACGATTAAATCATCGCTGTTGACTTTCATTTCGCTTCTACCGCTAATTGCCATTTTCGGCCGCCAAGGTAACGGTGCGAACCAACTCAGCGTCCAGCGGGTTTCTATGCTATCTCCCGACTGCGAAATTCCGTGCAAGTCTAGATTTATATCCTGAAAAAAAGTCCCCATAAACCCGATCATTTTGCGGTAGCGATCGACTCCTGTAAATCGATTCACAGGGTCTTCAAAATAAACATCTTTTGCGTAAATGTTGTAACTCTGATTTTCAGGAAATCTGCGGTAGTCATCTTTGAGAATTTCCAGAATATTCATTATTATTAATTATAGGCCTTAAATTACTATAATATAATCATACCAAAAAATAGGGTTTCCCATCCGGGCCTCCCAGGATTCCCCAAGTTTTTAGAACAGGGTATAAATTCCCGTCTTAAAAACCTTGTCCTCAACTGTCCCAGGTCAACTGTCCCAGGTCAACTGTCAACAGCACAACTTATGATCGACCTCTACACTTTTACCACACCCAACGGCCGCAAAGTCTCGATCATGCTCGAAGAAATAGGTTTACCCTACAACACGCACATCATCGACATCAGCAAAAACGATCAATTTACCCCAGAATTCATCGCCATCAACCCCAACAGCAAAATACCTGCAATAGTCGATCGGGATAACGGCATCACCATCTTCGAGTCAGGCGCAATCCTGATCTATTTGGCAGAAAAAGTAGGCAAATTTCTGCCCACAGACAAAGAAAAATACTTTCAAGTCATGGAATGGCTGATGTTTCAAATGGCCAGCGTCGGCCCCATGTTCGGTCAACTCAACCACTTCAAACGCTTTGCACCCGAACAAATTCCCTATGCGATTGGGCGCTACGAAAAAGAAACCCTGCGACTCTACGGAGTATTAGACAATCAACTAGCAAAACACGAATACATCTGTGGCGACTATTCCATTGCCGATATTGCTACTTATCCGTGGGTTGCTATTTACGAATTTCAAGGATTAACCCTCGACAACCACCCCCACCTCAAACGCTGGGTAGAAACCTTGCAGAAGCGCCCAGCGGTTGAGCGCGGCATGGCAGTTCCATCTATACAAAAATAGGACTTTTTTGTGGCGGGCTAGAAGCCCACCCCACAGTAATCTTATGATTTTCGGCGCTGCTCAAAGCCCACCCCACAATCAAATTCACTCTTTGTGGAACGGGCTTCGACGCCGTTCAAAAAAATCCCTCAAACCTAATCAGCGAAATGCTTAATAATCGCATCTGCAAACTCAGAACACTTAAGTTCCGGCACCGGCGGCTCCATCAAGCGAGCCAAATCATAGGTAACTTCACCATTAGAAATTGCCGCGCCCAAACCCTTCTTAATCAAATCTGCGGCTTCCTGCCATCCCATATATTCCAACATCATCACCCCAGATAAAATCAGGGAACCGGGATTGACTTTATCCAAACCGGCGTGTTTCGGTGCAGTGCCGTGAGTCGCCTCAAAAACAGCACATTCATCACCAATATTCGCGCCCGGGCCCATGCCCAATCCGCCGACAATTGCGGCTGCTGCATCGGACAAATAATCGCCGTTCAAATTCATTGTCGCCAAAATCGAATATTCACCGGGCCTGGTTTGAATTTGTTGGAAAATACTGTCAGCAATTCTGTCGTTGACCATAATTTTTTCTTTCCACTTGCCACCGCCATGACTATCCCAAATTGCAGCCAGAACATCGGCGACTTCCTGAGTAATTTTGGCTTGTTTTTCGGGCGTCAAAGCATCGTATCCCGGGTCTATTTGGCGGGCATTGTCTTCTAAGCTAATCTCAGGATTTTGTTCTTTGTTGCCGAGAATCCAAGACTCTCTTTCTGTCACGCACTCAGCGCGATATTCGGTGGTTGCTAATTCGTAACCCCAATCTCGGAAAGCTCCTTCGGTGTATTTCATGATGTTGCCTTTGTGCACCAATGTTACTTGCTGCTTTTCTTTTGGCAACCGCAAAGCGTGAGTCATTGCCCGCCGCACTAAGCGCTGAGAACCGCTTTTGCTAATTGGTTTAATTCCGATTCCAGAATCGAGGCGAATTTGTTTTTTGCCGTGTTCTGGTGTGGCTGGAATTAACTCATTATTGAGATATTCAATTAATTTTTTGCCGATTTCGCTGTCTTTTGCCCATTCAATTCCGAGATAAATATCTTCTGTATTTTCCCGGTAAATAATGACATCCAGCAGTTCTGGAGTTTTATGCAATGATGGGGTTCCATCATAATATTTGCAGGGGCGGACGCAGGCGTAAAGGTCAAAGATTTGCCGCAAAGCTACGTTGAGCGATCGAATTCCGCCACCGATTGGGGTTGTCAGCGGGCCTTTGATGGCGACTCCGTATTCTTTGATGGCGTCTAGGGAATCCTGGGGCAAATATTGGTATGTACCGTAGATATCGCAGGCTTCGTCGCCGACATAAACCTTAAACCAGTTGATTTTACGATCGCCACCATAGGCTATTTCTACCGCAGCATCCATGACTTTCTGGGATGCTGGCCACAGGTCTACGCCCGTACCGTCGCCGCGTATGAAGGGGATAATTGGGTCGTTGGGGACGATCGGCAAACCGTCTTTGAATGTAATTTTAGAACCAGTTGTGGGGGCTACAATCTTTTCGTACATATCTTAATAGTGCGGATAGCAATTCTCCCTATTTTGCCACTATTATACCAGAAGGAAGAAGGAAGAAGGAAGAAGGAAGAAGGAAGAAAGAAAAAAGAAGAAGCGATCGGCTGCAGGTCACTGTGCTAATCTGGCGATCGTAAATTTAAAACTAAATTTAAAAAAAGTAGCAAAGATAGCAGAAGTTTCTTTCAAGTATGCCCATCTATCTTTCAGCGCTACTGTTCGGGACATCGTTGAAGCAAGTCACAATGGTGATTGCTTTTTGACCGCAGATGACAGCGGATGATAGCGGATTATTTTGAGGATATGACAACCACCAAGACATTTAGGACGTTCTTAATTTTGGAAATATAAGATTTTATTGCTTCTTCTTTCTTATTTCCTTCTTTCTGATTTCCTTCTTCCCTTCTTGTCTTATTTCCTTCTTCCTTCTTCCTTCTTCCTTCTTCCTTTATTTGCGATATTTTTCCTTCTGCATATTCTTCTTGATAACCCACAAAATAAATCCGATGACAATGGTCACTGCAACTATTTTAGAAACTGGAGCTAGATAATCATCTACAAGTGCATAATTTTCGGCTAGCTTATATCCGGCAAAAGTGAGGAAACTCACCCACAAAATTGTGCCGCCTGTTGAGTAGATTAAAAACGGGATTAAAGGCATATTGTTGATGCCTGCGGGGAGGGAAATTAGGGTGCGAACTCCGGGGACGAGGCGACACAAAAATACGGCTTTGTTGCCGTGTCTGGTAAACCATCTATTTGCTTTGTCAATATCGGCACCGGATACTGCGATCCATTTGCCATATTTGTCGGCTAAATCCCTCAAGCGTTCTTCGCTTAATAATTTACCTGCATAGTACCAGGGAAACGCTCCTAAAACTGTGCCGATTGTCCCTGCTGCGATCGCCGGTGCCAACTGCATACCGTCGCCCTTGGATGCGGTGAATCCTGCCAGGGGCATAATCAATTCTGAGGGGATGGGCGGGAACAGGTTTTCTAAGAACATCAACAGTCCAATGCCCAGATAGCCCATTGACTGCATTGTGTTAGTTATCCATTCAACCATTTTGATTTAATAATTGGTAATAGGTACAGCAGAAGGAAGTTCGGCAACGGATTATGTAACGGATTTAACGGATGTCAGGAAGACCGAATGCCGAAGTTGGAAGAAGGAAGTTCATGAAGTAGGGACACGGCAATGCCGTGTCCCTACGGTGGGGATAGATAGATCGATGATTAAGTGCCCGAAGTCCAAGAGTTGGTGTACTCAATTTGATCGGCAGTCAAGGTATCAATGAAAATACCCATTGCTTCCAATTTGAGACGCGCGATTTCTCTGTCAACTTCAACAGGGATTGAGTGAATACCTGGCTCTAGTTTGCCTTTGTTGGTGACAAGATGTTCGGCGGCTAAAGCTTGGTTGGCAAAGCTCATGTCCATCACGGCGCTAGGATGTCCTTCGGCGGCGGCTAAGTTGATCAAACGGCCTTCGCCCAAGACAATAATCGACTTGCCATTATTGAGGCGGTATTCTTGGGTGAAAGAGCGAACTGTTTTCACGCCGGTGCTTTTTGCACCGAGGGATTTGAGGTCAATTTCGATGTCGAAGTGACCGGAATTGCAAACCATTGCGCCGTCTTTCATGGTGTCGAAATGTTCGGCACGGATGACGTGTTTGTTGCCGGTAACGGTGATGAAGATATCGCCGACTTTTGCTGCTTCGTCCATTGGCATGACGCGGAAACCGTCCATCACTGCTTCGATCGCCCGAATCGGATCGATTTCGGTGACAATTACGTTAGCGCCCATGCCGCGGGCGCGCAGTGCCGTGCCTTTGCCGCACCAACCGTAGCCTGCAACCACAATATTTTTACCGGCTAACAAGATGTTGGTAGCGCGAATAATGCCGTCTAGGGTGGATTGACCCGTGCCGTAGCGGTTGTCAAAGAAGTGCTTGGTGTCGGCATCGTTGACGTTCATGGCTGGGAAAGTCAGCACGCCGTCTTTCAACATTGCCCGCAGACGTACAATGCCTGTGGTGGTTTCTTCGGTGGTTCCGATCAAGTCGGCAATTTGGTTGGGGCGGTGTTGGATCAGGGCTGCTACTACGTCGCTACCGTCGTCGATGATGATGTTTGGACGGTGGTCGAGGGCTGTGTTAACGTGACGTTCGTAGGTGGCTGCGTCTTCTCCTCTCAAGGCGTAGACCGAAATGCCGTAGTCTGCAACTAGGCAAGCTGCTACGTCATCTTGGGTGCTCAAGGGGTTGCTAGCGATGAGTACAGCGTCTGCGCCGCCCATTTTCAGGGCGATCGCCAAATGGGCTGTTTCTGTGGTTACGTGGCAGCAAGCTGAAATTCGGATGCCTGCGAAGGGCTTTTCTTTAGCGAAGCGTTCTTGAATTTGGCGCAATACCGGCATTTCCCGGCCGGCCCACTCGATGCGCTGTTTCCCCAACGGGGCTAGGGACAGGTCTTTGACTTCGTGTTTAATCTGAACTAATGTTGCAACCATTTTATGTGATTTCTCGGAAATTCTTCAACTTTATCAGTTGTACCAGATTAACCTAAGTCGCTGCAAGTTTCCCGATTTATCGATCTTATCTTGTGCCCGATCGACCTTTTTGACACATACCAGTCTCGCATTCGGGCCACTCAATCTTTTTTGTGACTGCGGCGTTCTTGAATTATATGAATAATCGAAGGCACAAAAGAAAGTACGATTATTCCGAAAACAATCGGCAGTAAATATTTATCAACTCGATCGGCAGGAATCATCTTTCCCAAATAATAACCCAGCAGCGTTATCCCCACCGTCCACAAAAAACCACCGATCAGGTTATAAAACATAAAAGTTTTGTATTTCATTAAACCTGCTAGGTCAAGGAATCGAGGCAGTGCCGTCGCTAGCAGTTGCAGTGGTAATTCTTTTCGTGACCCGGACGGTGGCTAGATCCGTCCAGCAAATAGTCTCGGCAGCTACCGAACGTATTGTTAAAAGTTGATCTTTGCGATCGCTCACGAGTGCAAACTAGCTATGCCTTGACGTGGGTCATCGGCAGTTCCCTCGCCTGCGTGATTGCTTTCCCGGCTTTGCGTCCGGGAGACATCATCGGTTTGTTAGGATTGGGTTCAGTAGCTGTTAGTTTCGCTTTTCAAGACATCTTCAACAACTTTTTAGCACCTATATTGATGCTGCTGCACGAACGGTTCCAATTAGGCGACCAGATAGTTGTAGAAGGCTTTGAAGGTACTGTTGAAGAGATTTCGATGCGATCGACTCAAATTCTGACTGATCGGGGAAAGCGAGTTATCGTGCCGAATGCGATCGTCTTTACCAATTCAGTGCGGGTACTCACAGCGATGCCGCACAGGCGAACCGACCTGCCTTTAATTTTAGACTACTATCCGAACCTTCCTTAGCAATTTAAACCTTGCTTGAAGCTATTTTTGAAGTTGAAGGCGTTTTTTCGGAACCAACTCCAGAAGTAGATATTTCAGGCATTAACGATGGTTCTTTTCATCTAATTGTCCGCTATTGGACATTGCCGGAACAAGCTCAGGTGCGACGGACAAAAACCAGGGCTGTGGTGGCGATTAAAGTCGCGTGCGATCGATCGGGCATGAGAATTCCTCAACCCGTAGCGATAAATTTGTACGACTTGCACTCGTCGAACAACTCTGCGTTAAATTCAGCTAACAACGGAGAATAAGGAATGAGAATTAAATAACTTCCACAAGTTTGTGGGACGGGCTCTCCCGCCCATCCCTCAAGAACAATTAAAATTGTAAGTTATTTAATTCGCGATCCTAAGCTGCTGCGCGATCGAGAGATTGTCTGTGATGTTCGAGGGAGATGGGGAGATCGGGCGAGCGAATCGATTGCCGAACTTCCTGCTTAAATCAAGCAAAAGGCGAGCCGATTTCCCATCAGCGCGCCTGCAAATCTTATTCTTTTTTCTCAAACGTAAATTGAGCAGATCGTTCTAGCTAAAAAAATTAGGAAACTGTCTTGCTCGCGCGGCGGCGACGTGCTGCAACCAAGCCGCCGAAACCGAGAGCCAAACCAGTCATGGTAATCGGTTCGGGAACTGCTTCGGCGCTCACGGTGAAGTCTTGGAAATCCTTGTCGTTAGCGTTACCGCGATCGTCAAAGGAGATTAGGGTGCCTCCCTTAGACAGAGAACTTAGTCCGTCTGTGTATTGTCCAGCAGTTTGGAAGACGTTCGTTGTTTCTTTGCCTAGTGCGCTCCACAGCGGGGACGCACCGCCAAACACGGCTTGCTGACTGCCGCCGTTCAAGGAAGAGGTCGAGTAGACAGTGCCCGCCCTAGCGCCATTGTAGAGGCTGCTGAGTCCCAAAGTGTAAACTTGATTTGCCAGGAATTGGAACCTTACGGGGCCTGAACGGACTGTATTGCCCAAGGTTCCTTTCCATTCGTTGGCGCCGCCGTTGTCTGAGGATTTAGTTTCCGAAAACAGCGTGCTGACTAGAGATGCCACCGAATTGTTTACTTGGTAGATGCCCAAAGATGAAGTGTACGCACCGTGAGATTCTTTGAAGTTAAATTCGACCTGTTGGTCTTGGGCGAATGTGATGCCGTTGGTACCGAAAGAGAAGGCCTGCGCTGGAGTTCCGGCACCCAACAGAACTGTGGCGACTGCGGTGGCTGTTAAAGCGGAGAAGACTTTGGTATTCATAACTTGTACCTTTGGTGCTTTGTATCTTAATGATTTGATTATGGAATACTTTATTTGGGTTTTTGGCACTTTAGGTAAATTTTGACAGACTCTTTATCAAGCCTTTATTGATCCTTCACAAATGCTGTCGATTCGATCGACTATAGGACGATCGATCCCCAAGAACACACACCCAATAATTATATGATATCTGGCTGAAAACCTTGCATTGCAAAGCATCGGAGCGCCGAGTGGCTAAACTAATTTTGGGCTGGTTAGGCTAATTTTTTATTTTAGGCTCAAGTCTAAATCCTCAATAGTAAACACTTACGTGTAAACACGGTGATACCATAACTAACTGACAGTTATGGGAGTTTTATATTAACCAGAAATTGAGAATCTTGGTTTTTTAACACTTGCGTATGGGAGTTAAAGTAGTCGATCGATCGGGGAAATTACGTACAAACGGCGATCGCCCTAGTTTATGTATTTTGATTAAATTGGAGGGAGGCCTCGCCGTGAAAGCCCCCAAAAAGGCGATCGGGATGCGATTTCCGCAGATTGAAGCTGTCAAAGAGCGGATTGCTCCTCAACAAATACCGTATATAGAAGCTCTGGCAAGTCCTAATCCCGATCCGAGCAAATCAAAACAAACCGCTGTAGCGTTCCTCTGCCCAAGGTTCGCCCCGCTGGTGATAGCCGTTGCGTTCCCAAAAACCGAGTTGTTCGGTTTCTGTAAACTCCAGCCCGTTAATCCATTTCGCGCTTTTCCAGGCGTAGAGGTGCGGAACTACCAGCCGCATCGGGCCGCCGTGGTCTGGGGTTAGGGGTTCGCCGAAGACGGTATGGGCGAAAAAGTTTTCTGCTCGGATCAAGTCGCCGATCGCAATATTAGTGGTGTAGCCACCGTAGCAGTGTTCCAAGATGTACAGAGCTTTCGGATCGACTTCTATGTAGTTCATAAAATCTGTGACTTTGACTCCCGTCCACTGTACGTCGAGTTTTGACCACCGAGTGACGCAGTGAAAATCGGCAGTAAAGTTACTTTGGGGCATGGCCTGGAAGTCCGACCAAGTGAAGGTTTTTGGTTTTGCCAATCCCCAGACTTTAAATTCCCAACTCTCAATGCTGACGGAGGGTGTATCGCCGTAGGTGAGGACGGGAAATCCGTTGGCGAGGTATTGACCCGGGGGGACGCGATCGCGGTTTTCTGATTCTGGTTTGCGAAAAAATTTGCCCTGCATTGATTCACGCTCTACATTCAGTTGACAGTTGACAGTTGAGGGCGACTTTTACCTGGAAGTCCGAGGATTGGAGTAATGAATAGTCTGCTTTTAATTTCGGCGTTGCTGATTCTGGGTATGATTCATCAATTATGCGATCGCTACAACCTTGGGTAGGGGCAATTCATGAATTGCCCCTACCCAAGGTTTCATACCTCAATCCAGCAACGCCTTAATTTCTCCCTACAAGAGAGAGGCTTTCAACCAATTCTTTCTGGTAACTGACGGCAATCCTCAGTATAACTTCCAGACATGGGTGCATCGCAATTGATCTCAAGGTAGAAGGCTTTCATCACTTGTGCAGAAGAAAAATCCGCTAATCCTACCTGATTCCGACCTAATTCTGCCTTCGGAGAGAGCAGGAGCTAAAAATTACCAAAATATTGGTACAGCATACAAATTACTCAACATTAAACAATATCGCAATTAATGGTGCATTCCCTAATATTTAATGTATCGTTACAATATGCTCATATGTCATCTGTAAAAAAAATTAATGGGGTAAAAACCATGATCGCAAGTTGCTTGATTCCATTGACGCTTTGCTTAATTGCTGGGTGGGTTACTACTGGGACTGACGAAAGAACGCTAGACGGAATTCCGGCTCCGATAGCTGCAATTATTGGGGTGTGTTCGTTAATCTGGTTTGTGGCGGTGTGTCCTTGGCCTGTTGAACTCGCTCTAGTATTGGCGGTGCTGGTTGTGGGCAAAGCTTATTTGCAAGATATTTTGAAATTAGGATGAATTTTTAGGGTCTCCGGCGATCGAGAGTTGCGACAGCGCGATCGGGTGCTTCTACTTTTATTTAATAATTTTCCGTTTTGGCTATTGTTTGGGTTGTGTTTTTAAAGGAAGCTGGAACGGCTCAAGTGACTCCTGTATCGTTGAAATTCAATTGAGATATCTCGATTAAAAATTAAAAGATCGAGGCGATCGTTCGATCTCAGATAGTATAAGGTGCAACGTCAGCACCTTATACTATGGAGTAAGTAAACAGGGCGAGCTATTAAATTGGCAAGCGATTGATATCTTTATTAGAACCAATTACTACCATCACTTCGCCGTTTTTCAAGCGTTCGTTTGGCTGCGGATTGATCTCGAACTTGTCGGCGCGACCGACTGCTAGCAAGTTCAAACCGTACCGGCGCCGGAGTTCCAACTCCGAGATGGTTTTGCCGTCAAACTTTTCAGGAACGAGCAACTCAACAATGCTGTGATTTGGGTCGAGGTCAAAGCGTTCTAGAATGCTGGGTTTTGTAAGAATGCGGGCCAAAGAGCAACCCATTTCTCGTTCGGGAAAAACCACATGATCGGCGCCGACTTTTTTCAAAATTTTCAAATGAGTTTCCGAGGAAGCTTTGGCTATTACGTGAGTTACTCCGCCTTCTTTCAGGTTTAGGGTGGTGGTAATGCTTTCTGCTAGGTAATTGCCGATCGCCACAATCACTGTTTCAAATTCAAATATACCCGCTCCCTGAAGAGCACTAGGTTCTGTAGAATCTAACTGCACAACGTGAGCAGCTATACGATCGTTCAAAGCTTGAGTTACTTTTTTTTCGTCGGTGTCAACCCCGAGGACTTCGTAACCCAAGTCATGCAGGGTCGAACACACAGCTTTGCCGAAGCGTCCCAAACCAATAACTGCAAACTGCTTGTTTTCCGCGCGCAAACTGCGAAAAAATTTTAAAGATGAAAGGTGCACGCTCATATCCAGCGCTGAAGGTCTTGCTTGGCAAATTTTAGCATAGACAGCGCCGCCTCCTTGTGATTGTTTTTGAGTAAATAGTAAAAGTTGATTTGGGTTGTCACCCATTGTTTAGATTATCAGCAACTAGGCAGAATTTTTCTAGCCGACTAACAAACTTTCCTCAGCATACTTAAAAGTTCTGGGTTTGGGGTCGCCGAGAGCGGCACTCATTAGCAGTAGCACGCCAACCCTGCCTATGTACATGGTAGCAATCAAAATTAATTTGCCGATCGCCGAAATCTTAGCCGTAATCCCTGTGGAAAGGCCGACTGTGCCAAAAGCTGACATTGCCTCAAATAGCACTTGGATAAATTCTAGTTCGGGATTGGTGAGTTCGATTAAAGTTGCAGATGCGATCGCGACCAACAGGGAACCAAAGACTACGCTAATAGTTTTTAGAATCAGTGCTGACGGGATTTGACGCTTATAGCACTGCACCTGTTCCTGCCCTTCGAGAACTGCTGCGGTACAGCTAAACAATATCCTAAAAGTTGTGGTTTTGATGCCACCGCCGGTGCTGCCGGGACTGGCACCAATAAACATCAGCACGATGGTCATAAATAACGAGGCTTCGGTCATTTTGCCAATGTCAATTGTATTGAATCCTGCCGTGCGAGGAGTAACTGATTGAAACCAAGCTGCCATTACTTTTTGCGGAAAATTGAGAGGCCCGAAAGTTCCTGGGTTGTTGTATTCCAGCACTAAATATGCTAGGGTTCCTGAAATTAAAAGGAAAGCAGTTGTACTGGTGACAACTTTGAAGTTGAGGGAAAAAACTGTGCAGATCGGACTTTTGTTGAAGCGATCGCGTAGCCACAGGTACATTTCCATAATTACTTGATAGCCGATGCCCCCAAATACGATCAAACCGGTGACTGTGAAGTTAATTACAGGCGAATTAACGTAGCGGATCAAATTATCTGAATAGATGCTAAATCCGGCGTTATTAAAGGAATTAACGCTGTGAAAGATGGCAGACCACAGACCGTCTTTAAATCCGTATTCGGGGACGAAAACCAACATGAACAAAAACACTCCTGTCAATTCAAACAAAGCGGTTGTTGCTAGAATTGACTGCACGAGTTGTACTACGCCGGCTAGTCCCGATTTGTCAAGTGATTGTTGCAGGGCAATTTTGTCTTTTAAACCAAAGCGGCGGCCCAATAACAGCAGCAAGAAAGTCGTGGCTGTCATGTAGCCCAAGCCTCCTATTTGCACGAGTAAAACTAGGCACAGTTGCCCCCAAAAAGAGTAATATTTTCCAACATCCACAACCGACAAGCCTGTGACGCAGACAGCGGAAGTAGAGGTAAAGAGTGCTGTGATTGGATCGCTCCAAGTTCCATCAATTGTGGAAAATGGCATCATCAATAATAGAGCACCTGCGGTGATGACGGCGAGAAAGCCTAAGCAAATGGTTCGCGAGACAGTCATTCGATTTTAGATTTTAGATTTTAGAGGGAACCCACAAATGGATTTTCAGGCTTGAAATCAGGACATCTCTGTCTGAACTATGCCTGCGGGCGATCGAACTCAAATCGCAAAAGATGACAACATTGGGAAAATAACGGTAGAATTCTTTTAATTACTTGCGATTGTGCGATGACATCAACACTTTACCAGCAAATTCAGCAACTCTACGACGCTTCTAGCGGTTTGTGGGAGCAGGTGTGGGGCGAACATATGCACCACGGTTATTACGGCCCGGATGGCAATTTGAAAAAAGAGCGCCGACAGGCTCAGATAGATTTGATCGAAGAACTGCTGGGCTGGGCTGGAGTACCGTCAGAGAAAGCGCTCTGTGAACCTTACCGCATTCTGGATGTCGGTTGCGGGATCGGTGGTAGTACGCTGTATTTGACCGAAAAGTTTGGTTCGATCGCGCAAAATAATTTAAAGTTAGATGGTGGGGTCGATCGGGTGACAGCCACCGGCATTACGCTGAGTCCGGTACAGGCCAATAGGGCAACGGAACGTGCTAAAATTGCTGGACTGGAAAGCAATGTTAATTTTTTGGTAGCAGATGCTTTAAATATGCCTTTTCCTGACGAGTCTTTCGACTTGGTTTGGTCACTCGAAAGTGGGGAACATATGCCAGACAAAATTAAGTTTTTGCAGGAATGTTGCCGCGTGTTGAAGCCGGGAGGAACTTTAATTTTGGCGACTTGGTGTCACCGCCCGCTGGGAGAAATGGCGGGAGAATTGACAGATGCAGAGAGAAAAGAATTGGCAGAAATTTATCGGGTTTATGCTTTGCCTTACGTGATTTCTTTGCCGGAATATGAGGAAATTGTTCGCAGTTTGCCTTTCACAAGTATTCGCACGGCTGATTGGTCAAAAGCTGTTGCTCCTTTTTGGGATGTGGTGATCGATTCTGCTTTGACTCCGAGCGCGATTTGGGGTTTGCTAACTAGCGGTTGGACGACTATTCAAGCTGCTCTTGCTCTCTCGTTGATGAGCCGGGGATATCAAAGCGGATTGATTCGTTTCGGGCTGATTTGTGCTGTTAAATAAATCAGAAGGAAGAAGTAAGAAGGAAGAAGGAAGAAGGAAGAAGGAAGAAGGAAGAAGGAAGAAGGAAGAGGGAAGAGGGTTCGGTCGATGATATTTCTGGCGGCAAGTTCAATTAAGTAAGGTAGATAATTTCCACCTTACTTAATATTATTTCTGGTGCGTTTGTAGGATTTATGGGAAACGATTCGATTGGCAAGTCTTGGATTGATAAAGATGGGCCGGCTCCGCAAAGCTGGGTAAGTGCATTTTGGGAGTTTTCTCGGCCGCACACGATAATCGGGACTACGGTGAGTGTAATGGCTTTGTATGCGATCGCCCAAAGCTCGCGGATGTTTGCAAATCCTGTATTTCTGCCGCTAGCTTTGGCTTGGTTGGCTTGCATTTGCGGCAATATTTATATTGTGGGATTGAATCAGTTAGAAGATGTGGAAATTGATAAAATCAATAAGCCATATTTGCCGATCGCCTCGGGAGCCTTTTCTCGAAAAACTGGAGAGTTGATTGTAATTGCTACGGGAATTATAGCAGTTTTGACTGCTGTTTTGCAAGGCCCGTTTTTGCTGGCTACAGTTGGCGTTAGTTTGGTGATTGGGACTGCTTATTCTCTGCCGCCAATTCGGCTGAAACGGTTTCCTTTTTGGGCGGCGCTGTGCATTTTTACGGTGCGTGGTGCGATCGTCAATCTAGGGCTGTTTCTGCACTTTAATTGGGTGTTGGGCTTGGGAATGGCGAAAAGCGCTTTCTCTGGCTGGAGTTGGGATAGCGCGTCTTTGGCGATTCCTGCGGAAGTCTGGGTGCTGACGGTGTTTGTGATTGTGTTTACGTTTGCGATCGCCATTTTCAAAGATATCCCTGACATGGAAGGCGACAAGCAATATAATATTACTACATTTACGATCGAGCTGGGCAAACCCGCCGTCTTTAATTTATCTCGCTGGGTATTGACGGCTTGCTATTTGGGCGCGACTTTGGCGGGATCGATCGCATTGTCTAATGTTAATTTAGTGTTTCTGGCAGTTTCTCATTTCGTGGCTTTGGGTTTGATGTGGTTTTGGAGTGTCAAAGTTAATTTGGAGGAGCAGAAAGAAATTGCTGATTTTTATCAGTTGATTTGGAAGTTGTTTTTCTTAGAATATTTGATTTTTCCAGCAGCTTGTTTGTTAGGGTAAAAGTCATTAGTCATTAGTCATTGGTCATTAGTCATTAGTCATTAGTCATTAGTCATTAGTCATTAGTCATTAGTCATTAGTCATTAGTGCTGTCCCCGCTCGCGAACGTTATTAGTCATCAGTCACTAGTAGGGGCGGGTTTAGCTAAGGAGCTATGATACTTATGACTAAAAAAAAGGCAAAACCCGCCCTCTCCCAGGGAAGAAGAAAGGAAGGAATAGTTAACAAATTAGAATCAGTTAGTAATTACAAGTTAGCGAACTCCCAAATAACAAAGACAACTATGGCTTCTAAGAAAAAATCGCAAAAATCTGCCGTCAAAATGCGTGCTGAAGACTCTTTAAACATAGCTTGGGAACATCATCAAGCGGGGCGTTTGTTAGAAGCTGAAAGTTTGTACCGGCAAATCGTAGAAGTGCAGCCGGAATCAGCAAATGTGCTGTGTTTGTTGGGAATAGCGCTTAGACAGCAGGGGAAAGTTGCGGAGGCGATCGACTTTTACGATCGCGCGATCGCCCAAAACCCCGATTTTGTAGAAGCACATTTAAATAAGGCTCAGGTTTTGCTGGATGTAGGCGAGTATCAAAGGGCGATCGCCAGTTATGAACAAGTTATCACAATTCAGCCAAGTTCCGTACTCGCCAACAATAATTTGGGCTGGCTCAAACAGCAATTGGGCGAAATTGACTCGGCAATTTCATATTATCAAACAGCGCTCCAACTCGACCCCAACCTGCTCGAAACAGCGCACAATTTAGGAAAAATATTTACAGAAACAAATCAATTAAATGAGGCAGTCGCCTGTTATCTGCACGCCTTGCGAATCAATCCCAAATTGACATATTCTCTACTCGGTTTGGGAAGAGTTTTGCAGCAACAAGGTAAATTAGCCGAAGCTTTTAACTGCTACCAGCAAGCTGTAGAACTAGAGCCAAATAATCCCGAAGCTCACAATAATGTCGGAGCATTTTACCACGAACAAGGCAATACAAAAGCAGCAATATCTCACTACCGACAAGCATTAAACTTAAAGCCGGACTTCGTGGATACTATTAACAATCTCGCCCACGCTTTAGTAGATTTAGGAGAATTTCAAGAGGCATTTACTTATCACCATCGAGCCTTGGAATTGCAGCCAGACAACGCCATTGCACATCTGGAATTAGCCTTAACTTTACTATTGTTTGGAGACTTTAAGCGCGGTTTTGCTGAATATGAGTGGCGGTGGCGCACTGCGCAACTATCGCCGAGGGAATTTATGCAGCCTGTTTGGGATGGTGCGGATTTGCAGGGGAAAACTATTTTACTGCACGTTGAGCAAGGTTTTGGCGATTCGATTCAGTTTATTCGATACGCGCCGATTCTGCGCAGCCGAGGCGCTAAAGTTCTGGTGGCTTGCTATCAAGAATTAATGCGGTTATTTGCGACAGTTACGGGGATTGAATATTTATCAGTTAGTTTTGAGAATTTGCCAGCATTTGATGTTCACGCTCCGCTGATGAGTTTGCCGGGAATTGTGGGAACAACTCTGGAAACCATACCCGCAAATGTTCCTTATTTAGCTCCGCCTACTGAGTGCAAATTTGCTCTTTCTTCTGATGCAAAGTTGAAGGTGGGGATTGTTTGGGCGGGGAGTCCAAAACGGCGCAAAGATAATCAGCGCTCTGGCAATTTGACCGATTTTATTCAATTTTTTAATATTCCCGAAATTGCTTTTTATAGTTTACAAAAAAACTTGTCCGAGGGCGATCGCACTTTGCTCAACCAGCATTTGGTGCCGGATTTGAGTCCGCATCTGAATGACTTTGCTGATACGGCTTCTGCTATCTCTCAACTGGATTTAGTGATTAGTGTCGATACTTCTGTTGCACATTTGGCTGGTGCGTTGGGAAAACCGGTTTGGGTGCTGCTTGGTTTTGCTCCTGACTGGCGCTGGCTGCTCGATCGCACTGACAATCCTTGGTATCCAACTGCAAGGCTGTTTCGCCAAAATCAGCCGGAAAGTTGGCAAGAATTGTTTGAAGAAGTGCAGGCGGCTTTGAGTTTATTTGCGATCGCCAATACTGCTAGTTATTCTCAGAATTTGGCGCAAAATCCGCTTGACTTTGCGGCCGCAATGGCTGTTAATTCTACGGCTTTTGTGGATGCGCTCGAAATGACGGATATTAGGATGATTGAGGACAGTAAACGGATAGTTGCGATCGCTAGTGAATCGTTAGCGAAATCATCCGCAATCAACCAATCGCCGATCGTAATTGGCGACAATATACAAGATTTGTTGCGGCAAGCAGAACATTTAATGGAAACAGGCGATAAGGAAGAAGCGATCGCCCTTTATGAACAAATCATATCTGTTGACCCAAATTGCGTCCAAGCACGGATTAATTTTGGTTTTCTTAAGCAAGAAAAGGGGGAGTTAGACGCAGCAATCCCGCATTACCAACAAGCTTTAGCGCTCGATCCAAATGTTCCTCAAACAGCTTACAACTTGGCGAAGATTTTTGAGGAAAAAGGTCAAGTCGAAGAGGCGATCGCACATTACGAACAAGCTCTTGTCGTTGCACCGGATTTCGTGCCCGCACTGATCAATTTAGCGGTGGCGCTGCAAGAAAAGGACGAACTTTTAAGGGCGATCGAACTGTATCGGCGGGCGCTGGAAATTCAGCCACATAGCTGGGAAGCTTATAACAATCTCGGCACAGTTTTGCAACATCAGGGCAATTTAGAAGAGGCGCTGGAGCATTATCACAAAGCTCTAGAATTGCTGCCGGATTTTGTGGAAGCTATCAACAATTTAGGCAGGACGTTTCTGGAAAAAGGTGAGGTAGAAGATGCGATCGCCTGCTACAGACGGGCGATTCATCTAAATCCAGAACACGCTAGCGCTTACCTGAATTTGTCCTTGGCTTTGTTGTTGGTGGGAGATTTTGAAAATGGTCTTGCCGCCTACGAGTGGCGCTGGAAAATTCAAGAATTTAAAACTGGTCATTCCTGTTTTTTAAGTGGGCCGGAAAATGCAGTTTCGGCAAGAGAATATCGGCCGCTTTGGGATGGTTCTGATTTGCAGGGAAAGACGATTTTGCTGCACGCTGAACAAGGTTTTGGCGATTCGATTCAGTTTATTCGCTACGCGGCGATTGTTAAGGATAAAGGTGCTAGGGTAATTGTTGGCTGTTATCCGCAGTTGCACCGTTTGTTTGCAACGGTTCAGGGGATTGATTTGCTAATAGTTAAAGGTGAGCCAATGCCGGAATTTGACGTGCAAGTGCCGATGTTGAGTTTGCCATACATTATCGGTACAAATCTGGAAACAATACCGGGAAATACTGCTTATTTGTCACCGCCTGCGAATGCTGAATTTGCGCTTTTACCCGGACGCAATTTGAAAATTGGGATTGTCTGGGCGGGGAATCCCAAACATCGCAAGAATATGCAGCGTTCTTGCAGTTTAAGTCAGTTTCTCCCACTTTTGGACGTTTCGGGGGTAAGTTTTTATAGCTTGCAGAAAGAGCTTTCCGATGCCGATCGCGCGTTGTTGAATGTAACGCCGATCGTCGATTTGAGTCCGCATTTTGGCGATTTGGCGGATACTGCGGCTGCGATCGCCAAACTGGATTTAGTGATTACTGTCGATACCGCTGTCGCCCATTTGGCGGGCGCTTTGGGCAAACCGGTCTGGATTTTGCTGGCCTTTTCCCCGGATTGGCGGTGGTTGTTGGATCGCGAAGATAGTCCTTGGTATCCGACGGCGCGGCTGTTTCGCCAGCATCAGCGGGGCGATTGGGAGGATTTGTTCGATCGGGTGGCGCAAGCTCTGGGCGCGCTGTCTGGGGCATTTGTACCGTCGGATTCGGCGGATGCAGAGTTTCGGTTGGGCCGAGATTTGCAGCAGCAGAGCAAGTTTGTGGGTGCGATCGAATGTTATCAGCGGGCGATCGCGATCGATCCGAATTATGCCGCCGCCCACAGCAATTTAGGTGTTGTCAAACAGCAAAGCGGGCGGTTAACAGAGGCGATCGCGCATTACCGACAAGCCTTAGAAATCGACCCGAATTTGGGGGAAACTGCGAGCAATTTGGGTAGCGCGTTGGCGGAAGCAGGGGACACAGCAGGGGCGATCGCAGAATACGAGCGGGCGCTTGCTTTGAACCCGAATTGCGCGGAAGCGCTGGTTAATTTGGGGGTGTTGCGGGAAGAGCAAGGGGATGTTGTGGAGGCTGTAAGATGCTACGAGCAAGCGATTCAAGTCAATCCTAATTGCGCTGCGGCTTATTTGAATTTGGGAATTGCTTTGGAGGAACAAGGGGAAGCGGCGGGCGCGAATTACGATCGCGCGATCGCAAGTTACGAACGGGCGATCGCGATCGAACCCAATTGTTTCGACGCTTTGCACAACCTAGCACACTGCTCGATCCGACAGGGCAGAATTGCAGATGCGATCGCCTATTACGATCGAGCTCTGGCGCTGCAACCGGATTTGCCCCAAACCGGACTCGCGATCGGGAGTTGGCTGTCAAACCAAGATCAATTAGATGAGGCTCTAGTTGTTTGCCAGCAAGCAATTCAGGATTTTGCAGCCAGTGCGATCGCTCGCTGCAATCTGGCAATTGTCCTGCACAAACAGGGGGAAATTGCTGATGCGATCGCCTGCTATCAGGAAGCTTTGAGCCTGAAACCCGACTTCCCAGAGGCTTTGAACAATCTCGGTAAAGCTTTTGAGGAAGCCGGAAAAATGGCAGAGGCGATCGATTGTTACCGTCGGGCGATCGAACTCAAACCCGGTTATCTCAATTCCCTCAACGGTTTGGGAAACATTTTGCACCAAAGCGGACAATTTGCCGGTGCTGTCACTTGCTACAGCGAAGCCGTTAAATTCAATATCGCCAACCCCGAATCTCACCTAAATTTAGGTTTAGCTTTGCTGCTGGCTGGAGACTTGCAGCGCGGTTTTTCCGAGTACGAATGGCGGCTATTGGTTGAACAAAAACAGTATCCGTGTCGCAACTTTCAACAACCGCTTTGGGACGGCAAAGATTTGCAAGGAAAAACTATTTTGCTCTGCCCAGAACAGGGTTTAGGCGATGCCATTCAGTTTGTCCGCTACGCAGATTTAGTCAAGCAAAAAGGCGGCCAGGTAATAGTTTGGTGTTTGCCACACTTACAGCGCTTGTTTGCACAGGTTGCAGGAATCGATGAGTTAATAATTAATCCAGAGGATGCACCGGATTTTCAAGTTCGCGCGCAGTTAATGAGTTTGCCGCACCTGCTGGGAACAACTTTAGAAAGTATACCGACAAATGTTCCTTATTTAGCTCCGCCGCCCGGTTTGAAATTTACTCTGGGCCAAACTGCTAATCTCAAAGTAGGGCTTGTTTGGTCTGGTAATTCCAAACATTCGCAAAATAAAGTGCGATCGTTCCCGCTCAATTTGTTGACAAAACTGTTAGATATCCGGGGAGTAGATTTCTACAGTTTGCAAAAGGAAATGACAGCAGACGATCGCACTTTGTTAGAGAAAATGCCCGTCATCGATTTAAGCCCTGATTTGCACGACATGGCTGATACTGCGGCGGCAATTTCGGCTCTGGATTTAGTGATTTCTGTCGATACTTCGGTGGCGCACTTAGCTGGTGCTTTGGGTAAATCGGTGTGGATTTTGTTGTGCTTTGTACCGGATTGGCGGTGGATGTTGGAGCGGGAAGATAGTCCTTGGTATCCGACGGCGCGGTTGTTTCGTCAGTCAGCAGCCACAGATTGGGAAGCAGTTTTAGAACGGGTAATTTTGGCGCTGAAAGAAAGAGTTGGCGAGCATCAAATAACTGGTTCGCCAATAGAAAGTCAGCCGAATATTCCGTTAGCTAAAAAACAGTTCGATCGCGGAAATGTGCTGAAATCTCAAGGAAAATTTACCGATGCGATCGCGTATTTTAAGAATGCTTTGGTTTTGCAGCCAGATTCGATCGAGTCCGCTACTAATTTGGCAGTGACGCTGCACCAAACAGGGGATTTAGCCGAAGCTGCCACGTATTATCAGCGCGCGATCGAAATCGACCCTAACTGCGCTCAAGCGCAAAATAACTTGGGTATTTTGCTACAAGATCGGGGCAGTATCGCCGATGCTGTATCTTGTTTTCAAAAGGCGATCGCCCTGAATCCGCTTTACGCCAAAGCTCTCAACAATCTCGGTGCGACACTCCAGCAGCAGGGCGAGTTGTCGAGTGCGATCGTCTGTTTTCAGCAAGCACTTTCCGTCAATTCCAATTACGTGCCAGCCCTGGTAAATTTGGGCGCGGCGATGCAAGCAAAATGTCAGCTAGCAGAGGCAAAACGGCTTTACGAGCGTTCAATTGAAGCAGAACCGAACAATCCTACAGGACATTATCACCTGGGAACATTATGTTTGGGAATCAACAAAATAGAACAGGCAATTTCTAGCTTGGAGCTAGCAATATCTTTACAGCCAAATTATGTAGAAGCTATCAACAATTTAGGCAGTGCTGTTGAACGATTAGGAGACGTAAACCGGGCTATTTTGTGTTACAATAAAGCCCTCGAAATCGATCCAAATTGTGCTAAAGCTCACTTCAATCTAGGCTTAGTCTTGCTGTTGACGGGGGAATTGCCGCGTGGTTTAGCAGAGTACGAATGGCGCTGGCAAACAGATCAGGCCAAACAATTGCAACGGTTGAATTTTGACAAGCCAATTTGGGATGGTTCCGATTTGAACGGACAAACTATTTTGCTTCGATCTGAACAAGGTTTGGGCGATGCAATTCAATTTGTACGTTACGCCAAAATGGTGCAGCAAAAAGGCGGTAAAGTAGTTATTTCTTGCTATCAAGAACTGAAGCGCTTATTTAAGCAAATTCCTGGCATCGAAAAAGTTGCGGTGCGGATGGAAGAATTGCCGGATTTCCAAGTGCAAGCATCGCTGATGAGTTTGCCACACATTCTGGGAACAAATTTAGACAATATACCTGCAAATGTTCCTTATTTAGCTGCATCTCCGAATTGGCAGTTTTCGCTAAATTCCGATGCCAATTTCAAAGTTGGGATTGTGTGGGCCGGAAGTTCGGAACATTTGAAGGATTTTGCGCGATCGAGCGATTTGAGATATTTCCTCAAATTGTTAGATATTCCGGGCATAACTTTTTACAGTCTTCAGAAACAGTTGTCGGTGGCGGAGCACACTTTGTTAACTCAAATTTCCGTCATTGATTTGAGCGACAATTTGAACGATTTTGCCGATACTGCGGCGGTGATATCGCAACTGGATTTAGTAATTTCTGTGGATACTGCTGTCGCACATTTAGCCGGTGCTTTAGGCAAACCAGTCTGGATCTTGCTGTCTTTTATGCCGGATTGGCGGTGGCTTTTGGATCGCGAAGATTCTCCTTGGTATCCAACAGCGCGACTGTTTCGACAGCAAACACTGGGTGATTGGGAGGGAGTGTGCGATCGGCTAAAAACCGCCTTGCAAGAGATTGTGGGCGCGGAAGCACCGCCCGTAAATCAATTTTTGTCGCCTACACAGGTAGAAATTCACATCGCAAATGCCTTACAAAAACAAGGTAAAAAAGCAGCAGCAACCGCTCGATACGAACAAGTAATTGTTGCCTCACCCAGCAACGCAGAAGCCCACAGTCATTTAGGTTATTTTCAACAAAAAAATGGGCAAATAGCCGAGGCAATATCGCACTACAAACAAGCCCTAGAAACTAATCCCAACCTGAGCGAAACGAACTTACACTTAGGTTGCGCCCTCGAAGAACAAGGAAAAGTTGCTGAGGCGATCGACTACTATACTAAAGCAATTCAACTATCTCCCGATTCGCCGAATTCGCGCTTGAGATTAGCATTAGCTTTGCTTTTAACTGGTAATTTACAGCGCGGTTTTGCCGAGTACGAATCGCGCTGGCAAACGAAAGAATTGGAGCCAAGATATTTCGCCGAACCACTTTGGGACGGTTCCGATTTGCAGGGAAAAACGATTTTGCTGCACCCAGAACAAGGTTTAGGGGATACGATACAGTTTATCCGCTACGCGCCTTTAGTCAAGCAAAAAGGCGGCCAAGTTATGGTGGCTTGCAATCTGTTGCTGAAGCGTTTATTTGAAGGAATTGCCGGAGTCGATCGCGTAGTAGTGCAGCCGAGGGATTTAGTAGAGTTTCAAGTGCAAGCCCCGCTGATGAGTTTACCGCGAATTCTAGAAACAACTCTCGAAAATATACCTGCTACTATTCCTTATTTAGTTCCACCACAGGACTTTAAATTTGTCCTAGAACCGAACGATAGACTAAAAGTAGGTATTGTCTGGGCGGGCGGCCCGCTGCATCGCAAGAATCATGAGCGATCGTGTAAATTGATCGATTTTCTGAAATTTGTAGATGTTCCGGGAGCGAGTTTTTACAGCATTCAAAAAGATTTGTCAGCCGCCAATCTAACTTTATTAAATCAACAGAAAATCCCAGATTTGAGCCAACATTGCGTTGATTTTGCGGACACCGCAGCGATTATTTCGCAACTGGATTTAGTGATTTGTGTAGACACTTCAGTCGCCCATTTAGCAGGTGCTTTAGGCAAACCGGTGTGGATTTTGTTGTCCTTTATTCCCGATTGGCGGTGGATGTTGGAACGCGAAGACAGCCCTTGGTATCCTACTGCGCGGTTGTTTAGGCAGGAAAAAGCGGGTGATTGGGATGATGTGTGCGATCGCGTAAAAACAGCCTTACAAGACACGGTGAACACGCACCATCCACAAGACAGGGCGAGTACGGAGGCTGCGCCCCTACAATCTGGGATTGAACTTGCACAAACACCCATACAAATAACCGGAATCGGCATTAGTTGGCCAGTCAGCGTCATCAGCGGCTGGGGAATTTATGGCATGAATTTAACACTGCAACTGCTGAAAAATTCCGCCTGGGAAGTTGCACTTTTAGCACCGCCATCCATCACCTCAGAATCTATCAATCCCCTGCACAAATCCCTGTTATTACCTGTAGTAGAAAAGCACCAACAATTTCAGGAATTAGTAACCGCCAATGCAGACAAACAAATAAATTGCAACTTTCCCGTACTTTACGCTTTAGGAAATAATTTAGCATCCTCTGGAATTGAGCATCAAATTACCAGTGATTGTCAAGTAGGAGTGATATTTTTTGAAGACACCAGAATCACATCAGAAGCACTCGAAAAAGCCAAAAAATATAGCACAATTGTCGCCGGTTCCAACTGGAATGCGGATGTTTTGCGAAACTGCGGCTTGACTAACGTGGCAATGGTAAATCAAGGAATTGACCCCACAATTTTCCATCCTGCACCTAAATCTAATCTATTTGGCGATCGCTTTGTCATCTTCTCCGGCGGCAAACTGGAATATCGCAAAGGTCAAGATATTGTAATTGCCGCTTTCAAACGATTTCGCGCCAAACATCCAGAAGCTTTATTACTAACAACATGGCACAACTTCTGGCCTCAGTATATGCTGGGAATCGAACAAACCGGAAACGTTGCCGGACTTCCCCATATCAACCGCGACGGAAGTTTAGGAATTTCCCAATGGTTAGCGGCTAACGGTTTGCCAGTTGAATCTTTTATCGACATCGGCTTAATTCCCAATCACCTCGCCGGACAAATTTTGCGAGAAGCCGACTGCGCTGTTTTCACCAACCGCTGCGAAGGCGGCACTAATTTAGTCGCAATGGAAAGTATGGCCTGCGGAATTCCTACTATTTTATCGGCAAATACTGGGCATTTAGACTTAATTTACAGCAACATTTGCTATCCTTTATCGCATCAAGGACGAGTTAAACCGACTGCTCATTTTCCAGGTGTAGAAGGTTGGGGAGAGTCGGATGTTGCAGAAGTTGTTGAGGCTTTGGAGCAAGTTTATACTAATCGCGAAGTAGCAAAAACTCGCGGTTTAGCTGCGGCGAATTTTATGGTCGATTGGACTTGGGAAAAACAGGTGAAGCGTTTTCTGAATGTTATTAGGGAGCTTTAGATAACAGGTTCGTAGTCAGGACTTTAGTCCTTCTTCATCCCATAGAGAGGACTAAAGTCCTCACTACAAACCTGCCGGACTTAATAAATCGGGGTAGACTACCGTGTTGGGAACAATTTTGCAATATTTGAGGCTCATCAGTGAACGATGCCCCCCATTTATTGAGCGGATATGATAATAATTATTCTCAAGCCTAATGAAATGCAATACGGTTCACTTAACATATTTATGCCCCGGAGATCCCCCTAAATCCCCCTTAAGAAGGGGGACTTTGAGGGCATTCTTGTCCCACCCCCTACTCCCCTTTTTAAGGGGGGTTAGGGGGGATCTGTCTTAAGTAAACCGTATTGTAATGAAATGGGCTATTACTTCAGTGTGTGTAAATCAGGGGCAAACTAACGGTAAAGACACTGCCTTTTGTCAGTTCACTTTGAACAATGATCCGACCTTGATGAGTCTGAGCGATCGCCTGAGCAATTGCCAAACCCAAACCCGATCCACCTGTGGTACGCGCCCGATCGCTCTGCACCCGATAAAAGCGATCGAAGATGCGGTTTTGCTCGGATGAAGGAATCCCAATGCCAGTGTCTTGAATGTGAATCAGAGCTTCATCCGGGGTGCGATCGAGAATTGCCAAAACGGTTCCTCCCATAGGCGTGTAGTGAATCGCATTGGTAATCAGATTAGAAACCATACGATAAAGTTGGGCTGAGTCTCCCAAAATGACGGTTGGCGCTGGAGTCCGTAAGTCTAATTTCAATGTCACCGATGCGTTGACAGACATTCCTTCGAGTTCTTCTACCAAATCTGTGAGAACATCGATCAGATTGCAAGGATTGAGTTGCAGAGACGGACGTTGTTCCAGTCGGCAAATTAGAAGTAAATCTTTCACAAGCTGCGACAACCGCCCTATTTGTCGCTCCATAATGTCTAAATTATGATGGATTTCGGGCAGTTCTTCAGCAAGTTTCGTTTCTTCTAACGCACTATACAGAACAGTCAGTGGCGTTCGCAGTTCATGGGCAGCATCGGAGGTGAACTGCTGCATTTGACGATAAGATCGATCGATCGGGCGCATGGCAAGTCCAGCCAGCCACCAGCTTGCACCAGTCACTAAAAAAATGGCAAATGGGACTCCCAACAGCAGCAGTAAC
The DNA here is from genome assembly GCA_026786085.1 of Microcoleus sp. CAN_BIN18. Classification (GTDB taxonomy): domain Bacteria; phylum Cyanobacteriota; class Cyanobacteriia; order Cyanobacteriales; family Microcoleaceae; genus Microcoleus. The sequence goes on from JAJAYT010000056.1 coordinate 27,650, forward strand.
CGCAGCAGATATAGATAGGCATCCCACTCTTGTAGCGATCGCCCAACCTGTACATAGCCCCAGGGGATATTTGACCGCGTTCTTAGGGGCATAGAGATTTGATAGAAGTTAGAATCGTCCTTAACACCAGATAATTGTTGCCAATATTCTGAAGCGACTAGAGAACCAGAAAATATTGGTTGTTGCCCGATGGTGGCAATCACTTGATTTGCGCGATCGACAAAACGAACGTAGTAGCCTTGCTGCTGAAAAACGCCTGCGATGTGTCGTCCAGAGGCATTCTCGATTGAGTTTGCTAAAGTCTGGCATACTTCGCCAGGGAAACATAAACCAGGCAACATCATAGTGACTTGAGAATTTAGCTTCCCAGGCTGCTCCAGCACTGGTTCAATAGTATCGTGTAGCGTTCCGGCTAATGATTCTAGCTTTTGGCGCAAAATATAGCGCTGCGTGTGTAGTACAGCCTGATATAACCCAAAACCACACAGACTCAATAGCAAGCCGATCGCCAACGCATACCAACCAGCCAATCGCCATTGAGTGCGGACAAATATAGGATTGTGCTTCAAAAATACACCTCTTAAAAAAGTCGCAAATTATCTTAAAAAGCATCTGCGTTTATCCGCGTTTATCTGCCTGGAATCTGCGGTTGCATTCATCAAAAATTTATGCAACTCAAGTCTAATAGACCTCTCCCATAATTATTGTGGAGCAGGCATCTTGCCTGCTCTTAACAGGCTTTTTAGGAGAACTCAATTTAACCAACCAGCCGATAGCCAAATCCATGCACAGTTTCAATCATACCTGCACAGCCACAGTCTGCCAGTTGTCGACGCAAGAGGCGAATTCTAGCAGAAACAACATTGCTGATGGGCTCAGCATCCATTTCCCAGAGTTGGGTAAGAAGCTGATCCCGGCTGAGAGTTTGATTGGGGTGTTTCATCATATATTCCAGCAACCGAAACTCGTTCGCAGTGAGTGGAATGGATTGACGTTGCCCTGAATTGTTCATGGTAGCGATACCAGAAATTGCGTAAACAAGCACCAGTCGCCCAACCTGGATCTGTTGGGGTTGGAAACAGGGCGATCGACGCTGAAGTGCGCGCAGCCTTGCCAGCAGTTCTGTTTTAACAAAAGGCTTCACAAGATAATCATCTGCCCCTGCATCCAACCCCAGCACCAGATCCGACCTTTGATCTTTAGCAGTCAACATCAACACAGGTAAAGCACAACGCTTCTGACGCAACCGCTGACAGAGTTCGATGCTAGAAAGACCAGGCAGCAACCAGTCCAAGACAGCAACCGAGTATTCTGCCCACTGCTGTTCCAAATAGTCCCAAGCGACTAAGCCATCCTGCACCCAGTCCACCAGATATTTCTCGCGACTGAGGGTTCGTTGCAAGAGTGCTCCTAAATCTGGTTCGTCTTCGACCAATAAGATTCGCATGGGATTGATACTAAAGGACTACAGCTTTCTCGTCAAAGAATTTTGTTGATCTGGGCTTGAGAAGCTTGCCAAATCGAGCATACAATGCAAGCAGTACCAACAAGGTCAACACCGTTGAGGTAAACAAGCCACCCAAAACAACGATCGCCAGTGGCTGCAACAATTCTTTCCCAGCACCGCCTCCTAACACGAGGGGAACTACTCCCAAGGCCGAAGTCAGGGCAGTCATCAAAATTGCCAGCAACCGTTCCATCGCCCCTTCCACAATAACTTTCGACATCGGCATTCCCTGAAGCAGCTTGACGTTGTAGTTATCCACCAATAACAAGCCATTGCGAGTTGCCACGCCAAAGAGTGTCACAAAACCAACCATTGAAGGAACTGAAAGCGTTCCTCCGGTGAGTAAGACTGCAATCACACCGCCGACGAGTGCTAGCGGTAGATTGACCATAATCATCAGCATGGCGGGAACGGACTTGACGGTGAAATACATCAAAATTGCGATCGCAACTACCGCGAATAGTCCAACAATCACAAAGTTACGAGTTGATTCTTGTTGTGACTTGTACTGTCCGCCATACTCGATCGAATATCCTTGAGGGAGTTGCACAGCTTGACCGACGCGATCGCGAATATCACCGACAACCGAGCCAACATCACGACTGTCAACGTTAGCAGAAACCACAATCAGCCGTGAGACATTCTCTCGGTTAATCGTATTCGGCCCTCTGCCGTAGTCAATCTTGGCTAACTGCGAGAACGGCACTTGTTGTCCAGTCGGAGTAGTAACGGGCAGGGCGCGAATGGCATCTAAATTGTTCCGTGCCGATTTAGTTACCCAAACCATCAGATCCACTAACTGTTGTCCGTCCGACACTTGAGAGACAATGCGACCATTTAATGCTGTTTCAGCGAAATTTGAGACCTGCGTTAGTGTCAGCCCGTACCGTGCTGCTGCGTCGCGATCGAATTGAATCTGCACCTGACGAATTGGAATTTGAGGCTCTAGTTGCAAATCCACCAGTCCCTTGACATCTTTGATTGAGGTTTCAACCTGTTCTCCAATGCGCCGTAATTCCTGAAGATCGGGCCCGAAGACTTTAATCGCGATCGCACTTCGCACCCCAGATAAAACTTCATCCATGCGGTGAGAAATAAATCCCCCAATATTGGTCACAACGCCTGGAAACTGTCCCATGATTTGTCGCAATGCCTGAATTGTAGCAGGACGATTTTTCATCGCCGCCTCACTCAATTCGACATCTAAGTGCGCCAAGTTCACTGAAGCAGCATCGGGATCGCCCGGAGCTCGTCCGGCGCGAAGTTGCACTGATTCAAATCGCGGATCTGCCTTGAGCGCATTTTGAATCGCCATTCCAATGCGGTTCGTGGATTCCAAGGAAGAACCGGGATAAAGCGCGATCGCATTCATCAAAGATTTTTCCTGAAATGTCGGTAAAAAATCCCGTCCGAGGGTAGGTACAACAACCATCGCCGCGACGCTAGCTGCGATCGTAACTCCCATAATTATCGTAGATTGTCGCATCGCCAACTCAAGCACGGGTCGGTAGATTCGCTTTGATAACTCCGCGACAAAAGATTCGCTAGTTTTCATTCGACTGTGGGGCAACAACACCGCACACAACGCAGGCGAAATCAGCATCGATTCCAAACTCGAAACAACTACCACAACCAAATACGCAATTCCCATCGGCGTGAAAATTCGCCCTTCCACCCCTGACAATGTAAAAATTGGCGAGAACACAATAATACCGATTAACATTGCGCCAATCAGGGACTCTCGAACTTCCTGACCGCCTTCAAAAATCACCTGCATCACAGGTTTGGGATTTTCAGACAGATGATTTTCTCGCAAACGGCGATAAGTATTCTCACAGTAAACAATGGCATCGTCAACCGCAGTACCAATGGCAACGGCAAGACCACCTAACACCATCGTATTGAGTTCTAAGCCAATCCAATTACAGATGAGCAGCGAAAATAGCAACGTTAAAAAGAAGTCTAAAAGGCAGACAGTTAATGTTCGCCAATTCATCAGAAATGGAATCAGAATAATAGCGACAATCACACTGCCTTCAATCAATGCCGATCGCACATTATCCACAGACGCATTGATATAGGCATCTTGACGGAACGTTACCGTTGCTTTGACATCTTTGGGGAAACTAGCTTTCAATTCATCCATTGTTCGCATGATGGCGCGGGTTACAGTGGGACTATCCACCAACGGCTGTTTGTTCACCATCACCACGATCGCGCGTTTTCCATTCCAACTCGCATCGCCGCGCTGAAGAGCGGCCCCGATCTTCACCTCTGCCACATTTTGCAGTTGAATCGGTTTCCCGTCGCGAATTGCCACCACAGCCTTTTGCAGATCTTCAATATTCTGAATTTGTCCTTCTCCACGCACCACCAATTCCAGATCCGGTGAAATCAGCAATCCGCCCGAAGTCTTTGCATTTGCTTCAGTTGCTGCCACTACCACATCCTGAAGTGATATCTTCAATGCTTTGAGCTTTTCGGGATTGGCGATCACTTGAAACTGACGGACATCGCCACCATAAACCAACACCTGCGACACGCCGGGAACAGCCATCAAGCGATTATGAATCACACCATCAACCAAACTGCGAACATCCATCAGCGAGGTTTTTTCTGATGTGAACGCATACTGAATTACCGTGCCAATCGGTGGTGATAACGGCGAGATTTGAGGAGTTCCGACTCCTTCTGGGAGCTTATTCTGAGCTTCCTGAAGTCGTTCTGATACAAGTTCTCGTGCGGTTTGTGGATCTGTGCCCCACTTGAATACAATCCGCAGGACAGAAATCCCGACAGCAGAGGACGATCGCACTACTTGCACTCCAGGCGCACCATTCACAGCACTTTCTAAAGGCAGTGTCACCAGCGATTCGACGGCTTCCGGCGCAAGTCCTGGGGCTTCGGTTTGAACTTCGACTTGGGGGGGTGCAAAATTTGGCAATACATCCAGGGGCATCTGACTGACGCTATGGATGCTCCAAATTGTCAGCGCGATCGCACCGGCAATCACAAACCATCGCTGTGCGATCGCCCATTTTGGAATCAGGTTCAGCATAAAATTTGGGTTAAAAATTAATAGCAAGCTCTAGGTATCTCCGAAGGCTCAGAGATACCGCGATCGAATAGCTCAGACTTCACTTATTAGAGTCACTCGACTTATTCAAGCCCAAGAATGCAATGATACCCACAACGCCGAATCCAGCGGGAATTCCCACCCACAGTAGAGGAGAGATTCCAGAAGCTGCTGTGGATTCTGATGTGGCGTTGGCTACTGTGCTAGAAGCTGCTGCGGATGCTGGTGTGGGGCTAGTCGTTGTGCCATTCGCTGCTGCGGATGCTGGTGTGGGGCTAGTCGTTGTGCCACCCCGCAATGCCTGTGAATACAACAATGTTGCACCTTGCGTCACCAGCATC